>CALUOT010000025.1 GCA_944322355.1 uncultured Bacteroides sp.
GGGCATCAGATGGTGGACGACCTCCGCAAGAAGACCAACCCCGGCTACTCCTGCATCGGCCGCCTGCGCGGACTGGCTGAGCTTCGCGGACTGGAGATGGGTATTGCGAAAACACTGTATAACGATTAAACTTCCCCGGAGGGTATGCATAGACATAGAATGCACACCCTCTTTTTTACTCACCAAATGATTGAATGGATATGAAAAAGACTTTGATTGCCCTTGGCCTGTGTTTGTGTGTAGGCCTGGGCTTTACCGCTTGTGAGGAGAAATCAACGCCTGTACGGGGTGAAGGTTACTCCATCGAGTCAGCCCGTTGCTTCATGGAGATGGCACGCCGGGCCATGGACGGCACGCAACCCACGGACGAAGACTGGCGCGCTTTGTTTGCCACCGAAGGTTATCACACATTCTTCCAAGTATGGAACTGGACAGACTCCACCGAGTGGCAGCGCAACATCCGTACCGGCTTCGACTTGGCTTTCAATCCTGCCCGCAAGGCGCAACTGGACAGCATCGTGGCCCGTCCCTTAGGCGAGGAAAGTTCCTTCGAGGATTTCTTTACTTACAACTTCTACCTGACCAAGCAACGTTTTGAGGAATTGGACAAGTTTATCCATACGGCCGACTTCGACCAGATTATGAAACAGGCCCACGAGCGTGTGCTTCAGTTTCTACCTGCCGGGGCAGATACGCTGGACCTGCCGCCCATGATGTGCTACTACCTGGCCTTCGACCCTGAGGGACGTACAGGCAATGGCATCATCTTCTACGACTATAACTCGGCCTTCGAGGACGGTCCCGAAGGACTGGTAAACGGCATGGCGCACGAACTGCATCATCAGTATATGGGACTGCTGTTCGAGAACCGTTTCAAGCGGGACAGCGACGATGCTGCTCTCATGGCGCTTGTGCGCAACCAAATGGAAGGTGCGGCCGACCTTATCAATAAGGGCACAATGCCTACCGACAAGCTGGGAGCCTATGGTCCCGACATTGTGAAGATGTACAACGATGATTATTTCGACAGCCCCAACGTGCTCCGTCAGCTCGACTCGTTGACCTGCGGTTATCTGGCAGGTACGTTGGATGTGAAGCAATACCAGGCCGCAGCCGAGTGTGCCCACTTCGAAGGCCACACCACGGGCGACTACATGGTCTTCCTCATCCGCGATCAACTGGGCATGCAGGCGGTCATCGACTGCCTGGCCGACTTCCCTGCCTTCGTCCTCCGCTACAACGAAGCCGCACGTAAGGTCGGGACATACGTCTTCAGCGACACCTTTGTGCAGCATGTAGACAGCGTTTGCACCGGCTTGCAGACGGAAGGATAAATATTCTCACTCACTAATGATTGAATGGATATGAAAAAGACATTGAACTACAAGAAAAGACAAATCTTGTTACTATTCCTCTTCTGTCTATGCCTCCCCGCCATCGGGCAGGTGAAGTTCACCACCGAACAATACTTGGCCGACTTCGACTTCGCCGTGAAAGAACTGGAAACCAACTACGCCGGATATCCCTCGGTGGCGGAAGACCCGAAGCAGAAGAATGAATACGAACAACTGAAGCTACACCTCCGTCAGCAAGTGGCGGAGGAAGGTAGGGACGTGCTGGATGCCCTTGGCGAACTGTACGCTTGGTTCGGCGACTTCCATCTGAATGTAGGAGCATCCTGCCAGCCCTATATGCGGAAAGTGCCTACCTACGAAAGCATGAAAGCCTATGCTCCGCAAAAGACTTACAAGAAGATTACCGACCGCACCTTCCTGATACGCTTCCCCTCGTGCGGTGACGATGTCACGATGGAATGGGTCAATCAATCCATCGAAAGCTATCTGGCATCCGGCTGTGAGAACCTGATTATAGACATTCGTGGCAACGGAGGCGGGAACGACTACTACTATGAACCCTATCGCCAATTGTTGTACGACCGCAGAGGATATCTGGATGGAGCCGAAATGCGCAATACGCCTGCCCACATAGCCGACTTGGAGGAGGTAGACATGGATGTCGTGCAGGAGTTAGTCCGGAAGATGAAGGCATCCCGGGAGGAGTTCGTGCCCATCACTCCGCGCTATATGGAAATAGCCTACGATAGCATTTCGCCTCTGCCCAAACGGGCCGCCCTCATCATCGATGCAAGCGTGGCCAGCTCGGGCGAACAGATGGTGCTGGACCTTAGGGCATGCAGCGGACGGACTGCCATCTATGGGCGCGACAACACGAAAGGCTGTCTGGACCTGTCGAACAACCGTCTCGTGAACCTGCCCAATACTTGCGTCGGCCTTCTCATTCCCATGTCCCGCTCCTACCGCCTGCCCGGCCACGGGATAGACCGCACGGGCATTGCACCGGACACCCGCATCCCGCTCCCCCTGCCCGAAACGTTGACCGACAACATCGACGAATGGTCGCAGTGGGTCGCCGGAGAACTGGAGAGATGATGTTTTAATGAAGAATGAAGAACTTTTTAAATGAAGAATGAAGAATAGCCGCTGCGCGGCGAAATGAAGAATCTCATGCCACATGGCAATTCTTCATTCTTCGTTCTTCATTTAAAAAGTTCTTCATTTATTTCACCTTTTCTCCCATCTCAATCCACTCCACGTCTTTCGGTACGATGGTGCGCTTCACGACCTTCCCGTTTTGTGCCCGGCTGTATTCGGGGATGAAGCCCACGGTCAGCTTCGTGAATTGCTCTCCGCTCACCTCCTCCGGCGTATCCACACCGCGTCCCTTGGCCTGACCGCTCAGGTAGAACGTCCCGATTCCTTCCAGTTTGACGGACTGACCCAGCTCCATCAGTTCGCCCATCACCTCGCCCAGTCCCAGGAGCACGGCATACGTGTCGCCCAGGCTCACGGTGGACATTTGCGACAGCCGTTCGGCCACATATTTGGTGGTGCATGTCCCTACGGTCAGCGACCGCGGATACCACTTTCCATTTAGTTTTTGCTTCTTGTAGAACATAACCTTATCTTACTATAAACATCATTGGTTCGTCTTAGACACATGGTTAGGAATCATTGCCAATGATTCCTACAATCATTGGGGATGATTCATACAATCATTGGCAATGATTCTATATCGGGTCACAAAGATAAGGCATTCAAGTGATACATACAAGCGTGGCGTGGGATATATTTCAGTTATTGAAGAAATACTTGTATCTTTGCGGGACGATTAGACTTATATTTGCTTATGCTGAAACTTACTACCCCCAACGGTGCCGACCGCGTGTTGCTTCACTCGTGTTGCGCCCCGTGCTCCAGCGCCATTATCGAATGCATGCTGGAGAACGGTCTGCGTCCTACCGTGTTCTACTTCAACCCGAATATCTATCCTCGTGAGGAATATGAGACGAGGAAGCAGGAGGCCATCCGCTTCGTCACCGCCCAAGGGCTGGACTTTGTGGATGCCGATTATGACTACGACCGGTGGAAAGCCCGTATGGCGGGGCTGGAAGGGGAGCCGGAGCGGGGGGCACGCTGCCTGCAATGCTTCACCCTGCGCCTGACAGAGACGGCACGCTATGCCGCCGGGAATGGTTTCACGCTGTTCACCACCACCTTGGCTTCTTCGCGTTGGAAGAGTTTGGAGCAAATCAATGAGGCGGGCAGACGTGCGGCTTCGCGCTATCCCGGCACGGTGTTCTGGGAGCAGAACTGGCGCAAGGGCGGACTGCAGGAACGCCGCAATCAGTTATTGAAGGAATATGGCTTCTATAATCAGCAGTATTGCGGGTGCGAGTTCAGCATGCGACTTTCTTCAGCCTCTACCGCTCCATCTTTCAAGTGAATGGTGCGGTCGGTCAAGGTGGCCAAGGATTCGTCGTGCGTCACGATGACAAACGTCTGCCCCAGGCGGTCGCGCAAGTCGAAGAAGAGTTGATGCAGTTCTTCTTTGTTGCGGGTGTCCAGGCTTCCGGAAGGTTCGTCGGCCAATACAACGGCCGGCCGGTTGATGAGGGCGCGGGCCACAGCTACCCTTTGCTTCTCGCCACCCGACAGTTCGTTGGGCTTATGGGAAGAGCGTTCGGTCAGTCCCATCAGGCTCAGCATCTCCAGAGCGGCTGTTTGGGCTTCCTGGCGGTTGCGTCCGCCTATCAGCGCGGGTATCATGACATTCTCAAGGGCTGTGAACTCGGGTAGTAGCTGATGAAACTGGAAGACAAAGCCGATGCGCCGATTGCGGAAGGCGGACAGTTCTCGTTCTTTTAGTTGGGCGGTCTGTACTCCGTCGATACATACCTTGCCACTGTCGGGCCGGTCGAGTGTTCCCATGATCTGCAACAAGGTGGTTTTCCCTGCTCCGCTGGGTCCTACGATGCTTACTACCTCGCCTTTGTCTATCTTCAAATCAATGCCTTGCAACACTTGCAGGTTGCCGAAACTTTTCGTTATTCCTTCCAGTTGTATCATCTTGTTACAGTCTTTTAATCACATATTCAGCCAAGTAGCAACCAAAGACGGCCGGCATATAGCTCACCGTGCCGCATGTCGATTTCTTGTTTTGTTCCTCATTCGTCAGGAGCACTGCATGAGGGTCGGCCTGCTCGGTACTGAACACGACGGGCAGTTTATGCCGGATTCCCATTTTCTTGAGTCGCTGACGTACTGCTTTGCTTAGTCCGCAATGGTAGGTCTCCCAGATGTCCGCGAAACGTACCTGGGTAATGTCGCTTTTGGCACCGGCTCCCATACTCGACACAATGGGCAAGCGACGTTTGAACGCTTCAGCTATCAAGTGGCATTTGGGGGCCAGCGTGTCGATGGCATCTATCACAAAGTCATAGGGTGTTGCATCGAGTAGCTGGGGGATATTCTCGTCTTTCAGAAAAACAGGTAATACGGTCAGTTCAATAGCAGGATTGATGTCTTTGAAGCGGGTGGCCAATACGTCCACTTTGGGTTGGCCCAAGGTAGACTGTAAAGCCGGCAGCTGACGATTCAGGTTTGTGAGTTGCACGGTGTCGGCATCGACCAAGGTCATGTGTCCTACGCCGGCCCGGCAAAGCATCTCGGCAGCATAGGCACCTACACCTCCCACGCCTACCACCAATACATGAGCCTGTTGCAGTCGTTCGGCTTTCTCATCGCCCAGCAAAAGGCGTGTACGTTGCGACCAATCTTCCATATTTCATTTATTCTTTCTTAAACCATTTGTAGAACCAACGTCCCACCTTTTCGTAATGTTGACTCTCGTTACTGCCTTGCGGATTGGAGAAAGATAGTATCTCCTGTGGGTCACCTAATTGGTCCGGATAGAGCACAATTAAGCTGTTGTTCGTAAAGTATTTGCCTAATTGACTGGGTAATTTCTCGAACGAACTGTCATAGGAAATGGAGCCTCGGCGAGCTGTAATCACTACCAGCAGGTGGTCATAATTAACTTGTCCGGTCAATATCAGCAGGTCGTCCCAGTCGTCCAATCGCGAGAATTCAGCCATTGTATTGCTATGCTTCTTTTTCACTAAGGCTTGCAGATGATTTCCTGTCTGTTCGTTGGCAAAGAAGTGTACACGACATCCCAGATTGTTCCCCATTCGGCAGAAGTGGTCGACCCATTTCTGGAAGCCGGCTTCATACTCGGCTTTGGGGGGCACGGCTACTATGATGCGGCGTAAGGTATTGATAGGCATGAGGAAACGTGCCACCATCACTTCCCGGTGCAAACCTTTCAACAGGCTCTCGGTCAGTACACCAAAGAAAGAATCGACAATGTTCCCTTTATAATGCAGACCGATAATGACATCGGTGACATTGTTTTCACGGGCGGTGTGGATAATGCCTGCTGCAATATTCAGGTCGTATCGGCTGATGCGGTTGAGTTGTACACCGGCCGATGCCGTAATCTTGGCGGCTTGTTCCAGGTAACGTTTACCTTGTTGTTCAAACCTGTCCGAAGCCGTATGGTCATTGATTACGTTTAGTGCCACGAGATTGTCTTTTTGTTTGGTGTCGCGAATCACTAACGCAAGGTTCATCAGGTATTCGATGGTAGCCGGGTTGGCTATGGGGATCAGGATTTTTTCGGGTACGTGCGAACGGTCTTCTTCGGGATTGGCCTCACCCATGGCTACTTTACGGGCTGCGCGTTCGGTCGTGAAGGAACTGACGATGCACGTTACCAAGATGAGCAATACCGTACCGTTGAGTACATCTTCATTCAGTAATCGGTTTCCATCGGGCAAGATAATGTTGTATCCCACTAATACGGCTGCCAAGGTGGCTGCTGCTTGGGCATTGCTCAAGCCAAACATTAATTCGCGTTCCAAGGCCGACATGCCGTAGATCTTCTGTGTCAGCCAGGAAGCAATCCATTTACCGCCCAATGCTACTACAATCATTACGCCGGCCACCTTTAGCGCATCACCTCCACCGAAGATGACGTGAACATCAATCAGCATACCCACGCCTATCAGGAAGTAAGGGATAAAGAGCGCATTGCCGACAAATTCCAGGTGACTCATCAGCGGAGATACGTGGGGGATCAGCGGGTTGAGCACCAGCCCCACAAGAAAAGCGCCTAAGATGCCTTCCATGCCGATGAATTCCATGAGACCTGCTCCTAAGAATACCATGGCAAGGACAAAGATGTATTGCATCACGTTGTCGTCATAGCGGCGGAAAAACCAGCGACCGATGCGGGGGAAGAAATACATAATGAGTGCTCCCAATACGACAAACTTCGCTATCAGCCACACCCAGAAGAATCCGCCAGCTTCTCCTTTGTATAAACCACTGATGACGGCCAGTACCAAAAGGGTCAACGTGTCGGTTACGGCGGTACCACCTACGGCAATGCTTACACTGCGATGGCGCGAAATACCGTAACGTATCACGATGGGGTAAGCCACCAAGGTGTGCGAGGCATACATACTGGCCAGCAGGATGGAAGTTACTAAGGTATATTTCAGGAATACGACATTGGTCACCACCCCGATACTGATGGGGATAATGAATGCCAACAGCCCCAGCATGACCGCTTTGCCCCGGTTCTTCTTGAAGTCGGACATATTCATTTCCAGCCCCGCCAAGAACATGATGTAGTAGACACCTACCTTCCCGAAAAGCTCGAAACTGCTGTCGCGTGCCAGAATGTTGAAACCATGCTCGCCGATGGCCAGTCCCGCCAGTATCATGCCAATGATATGGGGAATACGTAAGCGAGTCAACAGGAGGGGAGCAAACAAAATGATGAGCAATACCAGGAGGAATATCCAGGTAGGATCGGTCACGGGAAGTTCCAGGCTGAAGTCTAACCAGTCCATAGCGTTTACACATTTACGGTTTCGAGTGCAAAATAACGAAAAAGTTTTCAGTTTAGAAACTAATTTGTTGTAACTTTGCGCCCCAAACAGATACCTAATTTATCAACCCTATAAAAAGAAAGAAGAAATGAAAGTAGCAATTGTTGGAGCAAGCGGAGCCGTAGGACAAGAATTCCTGCGTGTGCTCGATGAAAGAAACTTCCCGTTGGACGAATTGATATTGTTCGGCTCGAAACGCAGTGCCGGTACGAAATACACTTTCCGCGGCCAAGAAATCGAGGTGAAACTCCTGCAGCACAACGATGACTTCCAAGGGGTGGACATTGCTTTCGTCTCGGCCGGAGCAGGCACGTCGAAGGAGTTTGCCGAAACCATCACCAAGTATGGAGCAGTCATGATAGACAACTCCAGTGCCTTCCGCATGGATGAAGATGTACCTTTGGTTGTACCGGAGGTGAATCCCGCCGATGCCAAAGACCGTCCGCGCGGCATCATTGCCAATCCGAACTGTACGACCATTCAGATGGTGGTAGCCCTGAAAGCTATCGAGCAGTTGAGTCACATCAAGACGGTGCATGTGTCTACCTACCAAGCTGCCAGTGGGGCCGGAGCCGCTGCTATGGATGAGCTCTACACGCAGTATCGTCAGGTGTTGGCAGGCGAACCCGTCACCGTGGAGAAGTTTGCTTACCAACTGGCTTTCAACCTCATCCCGCAGATTGACGTATTTACGGAGAACGGTTATACCAAGGAAGAGATGAAGATGTACAACGAGACACGCAAAATCATGCACAGCGATGTCAAGGTAAGTGCCACGTGCGTCCGTGTACCCGCCTTGCGCTCCCACTCCGAGAGTATCTGGGTGCAGACCGAACGCCCCATCTCCGTGGAAGAAGCCCGCGAGGCATTTGCCAACGGCGAAGGTCTGGTGCTGATGGACAATCCGGCCGAGAAGGAATACCCCATGCCGCTGTTCCTGGCCGGTAAAGACCCCGTCTACGTGGGCCGTATCCGTAAGGACTTGACCGACGACTGTGGGCTGACGTTCTGGATTGTGGGTGACCAAATCAAGAAAGGTGCCGCGCTGAACGCCGTCCAGATAGCCGAATACTTGATTCGCGAGAAGGCTCTCTAAGCCATATCGTCCGATAAAGGCAACTCCTTGCACGCGCTCCCTGTACGAGAGCCGATGCAGGGAGTTGTTTTTTTGTCATCCCCGTGATTTGATGTTGTTGTCCGTCTTTTTTTATGCCGTTTCGTGTCGCTGACAAGCCTGTCTGTCCATCCATGACCAACGTATCTGCCCGCCGATGGCAAACGTAAGTCGGTGGTCGATACCTACGTATGTCGCTGCTACACCCCTACGATAGCGTTTTCTGGCGAGGATACGAAGTGACCGTCGAGATAGGTATCTCCCAAGCAGTCTCCTTTACGTAAATATTTCAGATAGCTTATGCTTGGCCTGAAACAGTCGGGGTTAGTAAATCTTCTTCCCTATCCGTTCCCGCTTCGCGGAGAACCAGATGAGGGCGGCACGGCCGATGAGATGGTCTTCGGGGACGAGACCGAAGAGGCGGGAGTCCGACAGGTTGGCGGCATTGTTGGCCGTTATCCAATAGTAGTCCTTCGTGAAGCGGCATTGCCGGGCTGGCTTACCGTCGATGTAGAGGGTGTCGTTCTTGATTTCGGCCCGTCGATGTTCGTGCAGCACGAGTGTGTTGCATAGCAGGGCCTGGTTCCAGGGATAGATGGGTACGGTCTGTCCGCGACGGGGGACGATGAAGGGTTTCAGGCTGAGGGAGTCGGCTTCCAGGGGCGTGAGCCAGCAGGAGTCGGGCATGGTTTGCTCCAGCAGGTAGTATTCGTAGCGGCTGAAGCTGCGCACGCACCGGGTAGAGTCAGCTCCGGGCAAGTCGTGCGAGCGGATGGAGAGGCGGGTTTGCAGGGAGTCCAGCAGCTTCTTTTTCGTCTGCGGATAGGTGTACAGATGTTTCTGGTCGGGGGCGAACGAGGCTGAGGATACGACGGTGAAGAAGGAGTCGACCAGCAGCGTGTCGCCCGGTGTGCCTGTGCAGCGTCCGATGAACACCTCGCGGCGGTCGATGACGGGGACGGTCAGGTTGCCGGGGTTGTTGAACACCACGATGTCCTCCTTGTCAGCTGGCCGGGGACGCCATCGGTGATAGCCCCACCACTGCATGAAAGGCAGGCGGAGGCCGTAACTCCACTTGTTCACCAGAATACGTTCGCCTTGGTAGAGGGTATTCTCCATGCCTGTCGAGGGGATTACATAAGACGTGGCAACACATCCCCGGAGCAGTGCCACGACGAGCACGGCTCCGAGGACGATGCATGCGGTCTTTATGTATCTACTGGGTACCATCAGCCAGGTCGATGTGCTTTATTCCACGGTCTTGAACAGGCGGTTCCAGCGTATCTTGCCGTCGAACCAGCCTCGGTCTTTGTCCAGCGAAAGCCATATCAAGAGCGGTTTGCCTACGACGTGGTCTTCGGGCACGAAACCCCAGTAGCGCGAGTCGGCCGAGTTGTGTCGGTTGTCGCCCATCATCCAGTAGTAGTCCATCCGGAAGGTGTACGTGTCCGTCCGCTCTCCGTTGATGTAGAGTCCGTCGGGGCGACGTTCCAGTGTATTGCCCTCGTAGGCTTCGATGCAGCGTTCATAGATGGGCAGATTGTCCTCGGTCAGGGTGATGGTGGCCCCCTTCTTCGGTATCCAGATGGGGCCGTAGTCGTTGCGTGTCCAGCGGGTGTAGAGGTTCTGCGGATACATCTGGCCGGCGAACTCTTCCGGCTCCATCACGATGCGGCTCACCAGCTTCTTGTTGCCCTCCAGTGTCTTCAGCATGGCTTGGGTCAGCGGTAGGTGATAGACAGGAGCCAGCCGGCCGTTGGCATCGCGCAGGCTGAGGCCCAAGGCTGCCAACTCTTGCTCCCAGCCCGGGTCGCCCGACATCAGCCATTGGTCGTCCTTGCTGATGCCTAGTTCGCGGAAGAGGCTCTCGGGTATCTCCGGACCGGTGGTCTGCACGAAGTAGTTTAGCTGCATGTCCTTGGGGGCTTCGGTGCGCTTACCGTCGATGTAGACGTGGGCATCGATGATTTGCAGCGTGTCGCCCGGCAGGCCGATGCAGCGCTTCACGTAGTTCTCGCGGCGGTCGACAGGTCGGGTGATGACTTCGCCGTACATCTGCGGATTCTCCCGGATCAGCTTGCGCCCGGCGGCATAGTACAAGTCGTACACCTGTCGTTGCTGGGTGCGAGTCAGGCTGTCCATCGCTATCGGGCGGGGATACATGCGCTGCCCTTCGGTGTAGGCCAAGCTGTAGAAGTCGGTCTGCTGGAAGTTAGTGGCCACGGTGTCGCCCGCCGGGAAGTTGAACACCACGATGTCGCCCCGCTTCACGTGTCCCGTGCCGGCCACGCGCTTGTAGTCCCAGTGTGGCCAGTCGAGGTAAGACTTGCAGTTCAGGATGGGCAATGTGTGCTGCGTCAGCGGCATGGAAAGCGGTGTGTTGGGCACACGGGGACCGTAGCTCACCTTGCTCACGTAGAGGAAGTCGCCCACCAACAGGGACTTCTCCAGCGACGACGAAGGTATCTGGTAGTTCTGGAAGAAGTAGAGGTTGACGAAGTAAACGGCCACCAAGGCAAAGACGATGGCGTCTACCCAGCTCATGACTGTCCTCACCGTGGCGTTCTTCGACCGACGCCACCAGCTCCACGGTATCTTCTTGCTGATGTAGGCGTCGTAGATGAAAGGCACTACCACCAATCCCAGCCAGCTCTTCAGCCATAGGAGGAAGAGCAAGTATAGAACGGTGACAACGCCGAACTTAATCCATTGTTTACGGGGTATCTGTTTCATGTCGGTACGTATTTACTTCAGGAACGGAAACAAGTCACTCATGCCGAGGAAGCCTGTATGCGTGGCGGTGTATTCGGCAGCCAGTACGGCACCCAGGGCGAAGCCGCTGCGATTCTTCGCATCGTGCGTGATGGTGATGCTGTCTGCCTCCGAGTCGTAGCGGATGCTGTGGATGCCCGGTACCTCGCCCTCGCGGATGGCTGTGATGGGCAATACAGCCTCCTCCGGTTCCCCCTGTTGGGGAGAAGTCAGCTCCCAACGGTTCTTGCGGTCGAGGTTCGCCAGGATGTCCTCGGCCAGGGTGATGGCAGTGCCGCTCGGTGCGTCCAGCTTATGGATGTGGTGTGTTTCGGTCATGCTCACGTCGTAAGTAGGGAACTGGTTCATGATGCGGGCCAGTTGTCGGTTGATGGCCGAGAAGATGGCTACGCCCAGACTGAAGTTGCTCGACCAGAACAGCGTCTTGCCTCCTTCGGTGCAAAGTTTTCTGATTTCTTCCCCATGCTCCTTCAGCCAACCTGTGCTGCCCGAAACCAGCTTCACGCCCGCCTCGAACGTGCGCATGTAGTTGCCATAGGCCGCCGTAGGGTTGGTGAACTCGATGGCCACGTCGGCCGAACGGAACGCTTCGGAGTCGAAGTCCTCCTGATTGTCGATGTCGATGATGCTCACTATCTGGTGCCCCCGGCTCAGGGCGATTTGCTCGATGGCCTTGCCCATCTTGCCATAGCCGATCAGTGCTATTTTCATTTCGTCATAAAGGTTTATCGTTATACATCGGATTATATAGTCACGCAAAGATAGGCTTTTTCCGCCATATCCGCTCATTATTAACTTCTTGTTAACAAAGCAGGCATCTCGCCGCAGGCGGGATACGTTTCTGTCCGGTCGGGAGATACGCTTGCCATCGGTTGTGACACACGCTTGTCACAGGTTGTGACATACGCCTGACACAGGTTGTGACATACGCTTGACACTGATTGTCTCATACGCTTGAGAATGGTTGTCTCATACGCTTAAGAATAGTTGTCTCATACGTATGAGAATAGTTGTCTCATACGCATGAGAATACTTGTTTCTTACGCTTCTCTGCATCGGCCTTATGCGCCCCGGCGTATCACCTTCCCTTGCAGTTCGCGGCCGTGGCTCACGTAGAGGTCGTCGTCGGAGAAAGGGCGGAGCTTGAACCACAGGGTGAAGTCGCCCAGCGAACATATCAGGCAGACGAGGCCGAATACGTACACTTCCGGCCAACCCGTACAGAAGCCATGCAGTGCGGGCAGCACACCCAGCAGGATGCCCGGCAGAAGCAGCACGATGCGGTAGTACTTCAACGGCAGGGGGCGGCGGCAGTGCCAGCCCGTGCCGGCCCAGTCGCAATGCCAGTGCAGGCCCTTCAGGCTTCGGCCGTTGGCCAGGAAGAGCAGCAGCCCGTTCAGCGAGACGAGGAGAACGAAGGCGAGCAGGAGGCAGGGGAAGACGAGGCGTCCCCAGAACTGGCCGATGTAGTGCCCGATGCTGTAGGCCGTGAATTCTTCCCATACGTACGTGTAGAGAGCCGTCCCGGCGAAGAGGAAGAACAGATAGGCTAGAAGTATGTAGCCCGAAAGGCGCGTGAGACTGATTTTCACTTCGATGCTTCCCGGCAGGTTGCCGGCATCGGGGATAGATGTTGTTGTTTTCATACAGATAAGTTTTATGTGTTAGTAATGATTTCCGGGGGCAAAGGTAAGGCTTCCGCCCGAAGTCGGAGGTTAACGTTAGGTTATCATTAGGTTAACGGTTTGCCTTCTGAAAGAAAAGGACTATCTTTGCAGGCATGATGAAGAAATCCTATTACCTGTTGTTGACGTTGGTTGCCGCCTGCGTGACTACCTTCTTCCTGGGTCGCTGGACGGGCATGAGTCTCTCCCTGGGCAGCCAGCGCATAGTGCGCACCGTCCACGAATCCTGGTGCCGGGCTGACGATGCTCATGCTGCCGATACGACGCTTCGACTCAGCAATCTTTTTCGGGATGAACTACAGTCGGCCGGGCTGAGGCATCTGCGCTTTCGCTTGGACATCGTACCTTTAAGCGGAGATTCCACCGTCGTGTTGCGTGACGGATTGCGTTATTATGCCGATTATGCTCCCCTTGTCGAAGCGGGTCATACTTACGTGATTCCTACAGGTGACGGGCAGGGCATCCGTGCCGCTTTGCTCAATCTGCGTGCCGAGACGCTGGGTGTGCAACTCTACTATCTGCTGGGTACGTTGGTCGGGTTTAGTCTTTTAGGTTATGGCATCGTGGCCCAAGTGCGCATCATCCACCGGCAGGACAAGCTGTCGCAGATGCGCGAAGACTTCTCCTACGCCATGATACACGACATGAAGACACCCATCTCCACCCTCCTCATGGGGCTGAATGCCTTGCGCAGTGGCAGGCTGGACGACAAGCCGGAGAAGAAGCAGCGCCATTTCGACGTACTGGAACAGGAAGCCCGCCACTTGCTCGCCCTGACCAACAAGGTGCTGACCCTCTCGAAGTTGGAGCATCACCAGTTGCTGCTCAATCCCGATTACTTCGACCTGCGTCCCTTGGTGGACGAGTTGGTACAGGTGTTCGAGACCAAAGCCACGAAGCCCGTCACCTTCCACATCGACTTGCCGGGCCCCGGCCTCTATGCCGCCCGCGAGCATCTGAAGGAAGCCCCCTCCAACCTGCTCGATAAGGCCATGAAGTTCTCCACGGAGTCGGTTGAAATCACCATCACCTCGCGTCTGGAGGAACACTACATCCACCTGACAGTGCGGGACAACGGCATTGGTATTCCCCTTTCTGCCCAGCGCACCATCTTCGACAAGTTCGAGCGAGCTTCGGCCACGGGCGATAAGCAGACTCCCGGTTTCGGCCTTGGCCTGAACTATGTGATGAACGTCATCCGCGAGCATGGCGGCTATGTCAGTGTGGAGAGCGTACCCGGCCGGTTCAGTGCCTTTACCCTGTCGTTGCCGGAGGTGACCGGAGAAGAAGAGATTACGAATGAATAACTGATTTTGAATATGGAACAACTCTTGCACTACGTATGGCGGCACCGGCTTTTCCCGCTGACCGAACTCCGTACCACCGACGGACAGTTGGTGGAAGTGATAGACCCCGGCTTACCCAACCCGAATGCCGGTCCCGACTTTCTGGGTGCCAAGCTGAAGTTGGACGGGGTGTTATGGGCCGGCAATGTGGAGATGCACGACCGGGCTTCCCTCTGGATGAAGCATGGACATGCGGTCGATGCTGCCTATGACAATGTGATTCTCCACGTGGTGGGCGAGGCCGATTGCACCGTCAGTCGTCGCGATGGTACGTCTGTGCCTCAGTTGGTGTTGATTTGTCCCGACGAGGTGGCCCGTGGTTATGCCGAGCTGCGTCAGACGGACATATTGCCCCGCTGTTATCTCATCCTGTCCGACTTGCCTCGCCTGACGGTTCATTCCTGGTTCTCAGCCTTGCAGGTGGAGCGCTTCGAGCGGAAGGCCCGCGACATTCGTGCCCGCCTCGATGCCTGTGGCGGCTATTGGGAAGATGCTTTCTTTGTCACCCTGGCTCGCAACTACGGTTTCGGTCTCAATAGTGATACCTTTGAAGCCTGGGCCCGGCTGATTCCCTTGCGTGCCGTGGACAAGCATCGCGATAATCTCTTTCAAGTGGAAGCTTTCTTCTTAGGTATGGCAGGTCTGTTGGAGGAAGAGCATCCCGATTATGATGACTACTATCACCGGCTACGTCGCGAGTACCTCTACCTGCGGCAGAAGTTTACCCTTCCCCCGCCGTTGGAGGCTTCTCGTTGGAAGTTGCTGCGTACACGTCCGGGCAGTTTCCCTTGTGTCCGTCTGGCCCAATTGGCTCAACTCTATCATCGGGGGCAGACGCTCTTTTCGCGTGTCATGGAGGCTCAGACAGCCGACGAACTCCGTGAACTGCTGGTGGCGGGTACTTCGGACTATTGGACCAAGCACTTCACCTTTGCCAAGGAGTCGCCTGGTCGATCCAAACAAATGGGACGTTCCTCGCTCAACTTGGTCATTATCAATACGGTGGTTCCGTTCCTCTATGCTTACGGGCGTCATCGAGGAGAAGAATATCGCTGTGAACGTGCCACTTCTTTACTGGAGGAACTGAAGCCTGAGAACAACTATATTATTCGTATGTGGGAGGGGGCAGGCATCTCTGCGGCCAATGCAGCCGATTCGCAAGCCCTCATTCAGTTGCAAAAGGAATACTGCGACAAACGTGATTGCCTGCGTTGTCGCTTTGGTTATGAGTATTTGAAGCGGAGGCGGACGAGTTGCTCCTAAGAATTACTTATACCTAATTGTTCAACTACCCATGGGTAATTATTTGACTATCCATGGGTAATTGAACAATTTCCTGTAGGTGAAATGCGTGATGCTTATTTTATTATGGTTTCAGAATTCTCGGGCAATTGCAAGTCTTGAATCTCTTGCCCATCTCTCCTAAAAAGCGTGAATGAACCAGTAATGTTTTGAGGGTTGCATTGTACCCAACCCATCTCTTGATAACATTGACTGATATCTATCTGTGTCAGTTGATTTCCATAACAAATCAAATAACGGAGTTGTTGGTTGTTACTGAGGTCTATCTCAGTTAAACGGTTATTATGACAATGCAGATTGGTCAAATAGGTATTGTTGGTAACATCCAATTGGATCAATTGGTTATTATAGCATGATAAACCGTATAAAGCGGTGTTTTGGCTCACATCTATGTCCTGTAATTGGTTGGCTGCACAGTCTAAATATCCCATGTTGGAAAGGTATTCAATGCCTGCAAGCGTCTTTATGGAGAGTCCTATCGCTTCTACCCGTTCAATAGTTTCTGCTTCTACAGAAGATATCCTGTCGTCCTGGTTAGCATCGACAATACTCAGTAGATAGCGTTTGAAGTTAGCATCTTGAAAGTGATTCGTGTAGTCTTTTAGCTCAGTTCTGGTTCCATTGGCAAGATTAAGTGTAACCGGTTGCACTTTGTACACATCACTCATATCAATTGCACCCACCTGAAAAGTATAAACATGCTCGGTTGTGCTGACAATGAAGGACCCTCCATAGGTGTAGTCTCTAGGAGCTACTGCCAGATAGATGCGATTGTTTTGTCCTTTTTCTTTGCTACCTGTTTGGTAAGGAATGCGTAGTCCTACCATAGCCGATGAATAGCTATCTATTTCAGCATATTGTCCGTTTGTAAGATTCATGTGCCAATCACCACTTGCATATTCGTAGGCTGATTTGAAAGTAACACTAGTTACGCTTTCTGATGCTCCGTATATATTGAATGCGAAGACTGATGCCTGCGGTTCAAATATCAATTCTGTGGTACCTTGTTCTGCCAGTGTCGCTTTAGCCCACATGGGGATGTTTTCTCCGTTCAATATGCCGGCCTGTTCTTGAGTTTGAAAGATGCGGATAGGAAGTTCGAAACTGGTTAATTCATTCAGATAACTGTTTCCTTCATGAGCGTTGAAAGGATAATATACATATACTTCTTTGGCATTTGCCGATAGTTCTGCTTGAAAAGGTTGTCCGTTGATATAAGGAGCTGCGATATTGATGTCACCCGCATCGGAGTAGAAGCCTAATAGGTCTCCTTCTATCCATTTTAGTTGGCCTTCTTCATCAAATATGGTTCGTGTGTCGGTTCGTATGTCAGTTTCAAAGTGAAAAATCCTTTTATTGTTGACGTGGGGCGTTTCATTAAATTCTTCTTGTGTACAGGCAGTTCCGGTTAATATAAGGAAAGTGAGCGACAAACCTGCATAAAGTTTTTTTGTTTTCATCTTTGCTTGTTGTTTGGTTTTACAATTCCATTTCGTCATTCCATTCATAATCTCCACCAGTGGATACACTTTCTCCTCCGTTAGTAAAAGAAGATACATAACCTTTCTCTATGCTGATTTCCAGCATTTCAATTTCTGGAGTTGCATATGTTAATGCTTTCTCCTCTAATTCTGATTTATAAATATGTTTCATGTTATTAAATGTTTTTATAGTGTTATACAAAATTAGGTCTTACTAATTTATTAAACAAGTAAAGAGCAAGTTTTATAATCGCGATTTTTGACAGGATAATACATCATAGAGCCAAATAGTACAAATATGGTTTCTTAGGAGAGAATTTACAAATCTTATTTCTATCTTTGCCGGGTAACTTTTAAATAGAGAAACCATGGAAAACTTGTTATCCATTGTATCGCATTTTCGCTTAGTGGGCCATGTGCAAAGTATAGAACCATTGGGTTCAGGGTTGATTAATGATACGTATCGGGTGAGGACGACGGAGAGCTATCCGGATTATGTGCTTCAGCGTATTAATCGGACTGTGTTTCAAGATGTCGACTTATTGCAGCGGAATATTGAGGCTGTGACCCGTCATATTCGTCGAAAGTTGGAAGCGGGAGGCGAAACCGATATTGACCGTAGGGTGTTGCGCTTCTGGCCGGCAGAAGATGGGCGTACTTACTGGGAAGACGGAAAGGATGCTTGGCGTGTGTCGACTTTCATTCCTCGTGCTTTAACTCGCGAAACAGTGAATCCGGACAATTCTTATTATGCCGGGTTGGCTTTCGGGCATTTCCAGGCTCAGTTGGCTGACTTGTCTGATACATTAGGAGAAACGATACCCGATTTTCATAACATGGAGTTTCGTTTGCGTCAGTTGCGGGAGGCAGTGGCGGCTGACGCGGCCGGACGTGTGAAAGAGGTGACCTATTATTTGGATGAAATAGAGCGTCGGGCCGAGGAGATGTGTAAAGCCGAACAGTTGCATCGGGAAGGCCAGTTGCCTAAACGGGTGTGTCATTGCGATACGAAGGTAAACAACATGCTGTTTGATGCGGAAAGCGGTGAGGTGCTTTGTGTCATCGATTTGGATACGGTGATGCCTTCCTTTGTCTTTTCCGATTATGGGGATTTTCTGCGTTCGGCAGCTAACACCGGGTTGGAAGATGATCAGAATCTGGACCATGTCGGTTTTAATATGGAGATATTCAAAGCTTTTACACGAGGCTATCTGGCTTCTGCCAGTATTTTCCTGCTTCCTGTCGAGACTGAGAACTTGCCTTATGCGGCTGCTCTATTCCCCTATATGCAGTGTGTCCGTTTCCTGACCGATTATTTGAATGGAGATGCTTATTACAAAATACAATATCCGGAGCATAATTGGGTCCGAACCAAGGCACAGTTTAAGCTCCTGCAAAGTGTAGAAGCACATATTCCAGAAATGCACTCGTTTATCGGAAATTTGCTTACAAAATAATCCGATGGAGCGGACTGGCAAAAAGAAGGTTACTATCCTAGGGGCCGAATGTTAGTAACATAGAGGGGGAATGTTAGTAACCTTCGGCCCGAATGTTAGTAACCTTCCGCTACCCCCTTCAGAAGACCTTCTAGAGAGGGGTGAATCGATTTCGGAACGAATGGTTATAAATGATTACAATTGATGGGCATCTGAGAGGATGGGTATAGCACCCTATGTTTTTACTGGAGTGTAAAAAACGAGTCGGAACAAACCTACTAGCTGTTCCGACCCGTTAATGTTGTACAGGGAACTGTTTCCCTTGTTTATTTCGCAATCTCTTTGGCTTCACGAATGAACGAGAGAATGTTTCGTATCTCGTCGCTCATAGGTATCTGATCTTCGATTTTCAACACGGCATCTTGCAGGCTGAAGTTGCCTTGATATACCAAACGGTAAGCGTTCATAATATGACGCAATACACGATCTGTCACTTGGTGTTGGTGTTGTAGTACTACGGCATTGATTCCATGATATTGCGCGGGGTTTCCTGCCATGATGATGTAGGGCGGTACGTGTTTGGAGATACGACACCCTGACTGTATCAATACCCAGCTTCCGATGCGGCAATTCTGTTGTATGATGACATTGTTGCTCAGGATGGTACAATCATCCAACTTGCTTTCACCAGCTACCATGCTATGGATACCCAATACGCAATGGTTACCTATTTGCACATCGTGGCATATATGAACCCCATCCATCAGGAAATTTTCATTTCCGATGCGTGTTAATTCTCCTTCGTGTGTGCCACGAGCTACCACGACATTCTCGCGAATACAGTTCTTGTCTCCGATAGACAAAAAACTGTTTTCGCCTGTGTAGTGGAAGTCTTGGGGGGTACTTCCTAACACGGCTCCATGATGTACTTGGTTCTCTTTTCCCATTCGGGTACCGTTTAAAATACGGGCACCTGACATGATGACGCAATCATCACCAATTTCCACGTCTCCTTCAATATAGGCAAACGGTTGTACTGTTACATTCTTGCCGATCTTAGCGGCAGGGTCTACGTAAGCTAAAGGACTGATCATAATAGTATGACTTTAAAGTTATTCTCTTCCTCCACCCAAAGCCTGGTACAAGTTAATGACAGCCTGCATTTGGTCGTAGATATCAGATACCTCGGACAATTGTGCGCTTAAGTACGATTGCTCAGCTGTCAGCACTTCCAGATAGGTTGACGTGCCTAAGTTAAACAATTCTTTTGTATCTTCAGCGGCTTTGCGGGAAGAATTTACTTGCATGGTGCGAGAATTAACTTTTGCCAGCGTGTTCTGGTACAAAGCCAAGGCGTTACTTACCTCGTTTCCGGCGTTGAGCAAAGCTGTTTGGAAGCCAATCTTAGCCTGTTCTTCCTGTGCCTTGGCTTGACGCAGACGAGCGATGTTGGTACCACGGTAGAACAAAGGCTGTGTCAGCGAACCGACCAACGAAGCCAGTAACTTGCCGGGATTGACAATGCCTGCCCCACTGTTGTTGGTCCAACCTGCCGAACCGCTCAACGTAATATTCGGATAAAAAGCAGCACGGGCACTGTTCGTGTTATAGTAACAAGCGGCTAATGACATCTCAGCGGCTTTCACATCCGGACGGTTGGAAAGCAACTGGATGGGAACACCGGCAGAAAATTCGGTAGGCAATACCTGATCTTCCAACACACCCCGTTCGATGGCATGTGCCGGTTCATTCAAGATAAGGCAGAACGAATTTTCCGCTTCCGTAAGACTCTGGCGCAAGTCGGACAGAGAAGCTACAACCTGTGCATAAGCGCTACGACTCTGTTCGATAGCGGCACTGTTCACACTACCATACTCATACATCGCTTCCATGGTTTCCACGTATTTCTTCAGCACATCAGCCGTATTCTCCGTGATTTCCAACTGACGGTCCAGCATCAGAAGCGTATAGTAAATATTCGCAGTATTGGCAATAAGCTGGGTCTGCACAGCCTGCTGGTTGAACTGAGCCTGTTTCAACGATACCTGAGCGGCACGCTTCGGATTGAGGATCTGCCCGAACAAATCTATTTGCCAACTGGCTGTAACAGGAATAGAATACGTCTTAGACGTAGCTGTACCCTTGTCCCAGTTAGTCAATGTTCCCTGAGGACTTAAACCTATCTGAGGTAAGTAGGCCAGACGGGCAGACATCAAAGCAGCTTGAGCAGACTCCACATTCAGCATAGCGGAACGAAGGTCGGCATTATTGGTCAATGCTTGCTCTATATAACCTTGCAACAAAGGATCCGTAAACACTTCCCGCCAAGGCACGTTGCCAAAGTTAGTCGTGTCTGATTCCACGGCACTGTTCACCAACGCCGTGTCGCGGTACAGACCTTCCGTGGAAATGTCTTCCGGTCTGTCGTATGCTTTATAGATGTGGCAACTGCTCAAAAGAGCCGTTGCACACATCAGAGTTATGATTTTTCCTTTCATAGTCATTCTTCATTTATTTACTATATTGTTCTATCTCAGCGGTAGCGTCCGAATTATCCACATCGTCCCATTCCATCGGTTTAACCTTCTCCTGCAAATACTGGAAGGCTACGAACAAAGCCGGCACTACGAAAATCTGCAGAATCATACCAATCAACATACCACCGATGGCCGATGTACCCAATGTACGGTAACCGTTGGCACCCGCGCCGCTGGCAAACATCAACGGCAACAGACCGATAACCATGGCCAACGAAGTCATCAAGATAGGACGCAGACGAGCGGCGGCACCCAACACGGCTGCCCACGTAATACTCATACCCATCTTACGACGGTCGAGGGCGAACTCTACAATCAAGATGGCATTCTTGGCCAACAGACCCATCAACATAATCAAAGCAATCTGCATGTAGATGTTGTTGGACATCGTGCCTATAATCATCTGCAAGGCAGGTATACCGCCAATCAAGCTGGCACCGTTCACGAAGATGAAGCTACCCATCAGGCCGAAAGGTACGGAAAGCAATACGGCCAACGGCAAGATGTAACTTTCGTACTGCGCACTCAGCAACAAGTAAACGAAGACAAAGCACAAAATAAAGATAATACCCGTCGAACTGCCGCTCGTTTCGGCCTCTTCACGTGCCATACCACCCAATTCGTAACCGAAACCGGCTGGCAAATTCTGCTCGGCCACTTCGGCAATGGCCTGCAATGCCTGACCGGAAGTATAACCGGTGGCAGGTGCTACCATCACTTTCATAGAAGTATACAGGTTGAAACGGTTGATGACATCCGGACCGTAGACCTTGGTCAACGTTACAAACTGACTGACAGGAGCCATTTCGCCATCTTCATTACGTACCTTGATACTTTCCAGTGATTCGAGGTTCTTAGTAGCATCACGCTCACCCTGTATCATTACACGGTACATCTTACCGAAACTGTTAAAGTTTGAAGCGTACAAACCGCCATAATATCCCTGCATTACACTCAAAATACTACTCGGACTGATGCCGGCACGCTTACAAGCGGCAGCGTCAATATCCAACTGGTATTGCGGGAAGTTAGGATTGAAATTCGTGGCAGCCGAAGTAATTTCCGGGCGTTCTTTCAAGGCGGTCATATAGTTCTGTACTACACTGTAGAAGCGGTCCAAACTACCACCCGTCTTATCCTGCATGTTCAACTCAATATCGGTAGATACGGAGTAACCCGGAATCATAGGCGGAGCGAAGAACAATACCTGAGCCTCTTTTATTATTTTCTGCGCACGCATAAACAAAGTCGCATAAACAATGGTAGAGTTCTGCATCGTTGAACGTTCCTCCCAAGGTTTCAACTTGATGATGACTGAACCATAACCAGGACCCTGACCACCGATGAAGCTGTAACCGGAAATGATAGTACGCGATTGTACAGCAGGTTCGGCGGCAACCAGACTGTCCACACGCGCCAAAATCTGCTGTGCACGTTCCTGTGACGTTCCGGGAGGCAATGTCACGGCACCCATAATGGTACCTGTGTCTTCATTGGGCACCATACCGGTCGGGGTAATCTGCATAAATACCACCAACAGGACAATGGATGCTGCTACCAGACCACCACTCAGCCAACGTTTCTGGATGTATTTCAATACCTGTTTCTTATATTTGCCCAGCAGGGAGTCGTACGAACTGTTGAACGAATGTTTGAACTCATCCGTCGTCATACCTGCTACACCCATGATACTGATGACAATGAATATCGGACACAGCACCGGATGTTCCTCAAAACTGAACATACCGAATATCATACCCAGAATAGCCACAATGGTAAAGAGGATAGTCAGCTTCGGCTTCATGAATTTACCCAATCCCTGCGCATAACGCTGAATCCATATCTTACGCGCTTCTTTCGTAGCTGTACCGATACGTTCTTTCAACGAAGCTTCATGTCCTCCTTCCGTATTGTGTGGTTTTAAGAAGATGGCACAAAGGGCAGGACTCAATGTCAAGGCGTTAACAGCAGAGAAGAAGATGGCAATAGCCATGGTCAAACCAAACTGTTGGTAGAACGTACCTGCCGTACCACCCATGAAACTTACGGGGATAAACACAGACATCATGACCAACGTAATGGACACCAAGGCGCCGCCCAACTCGTGCATGGCGTCGATGGCAGCCAGACGGGCTGACTTATAGCCCTGGTCCAACTTCGCATGGACGCCCTCGACGACGACTATGGCATCGTCCACCACAATGGCGATGGCAAGTACCATGGCCGAAAGGGTCAGCAAATTGACACTAAAGCCGATAATTTTCAATACGAAGAACGTCGCAATCAAAGCCACCGGAATGGCAATGGCGGGAATCAACGTAGAACGCATATCCTGCAAGAAGATATACACCACGATGAACACCAGGATGAACGCCTCAATCAAGGTCTTGATTACCTCATGGATAGAAGCGAAAAGGAAGTCGTTGGCACTCTGCGCAATATTGACGCCAATACCCGCCGGCATGCTCTTTTGCATTTCATCCAATACCTTTTCCAGATTCTGAATAGTAGACGTAGCGTTGGTACCTGCCATTTGGAACACGATACAGCTGACACCCTTATGTCCGTCCACCGTAGCGTCGAAACCATACGTGTTACGTCCCAATTCGATGTCGGCCACATCTTTCATGCGCAACACCTCACCATCAGGCAATGACTTGATAACAATATTCTCAAACTCTTCCGGAGTCTGCAGACGACCACGGTAACGAATGGTGTATTGGAATGTCTGATTACTCCGTTCACCAAATTGTCCCGGAGCCGCCTCTATGTTCTGTTCGGCAAGTGCTGCGCTGATGTCCGATGGAATCAACTTGTACTGTGCCATCACGTCCGGCTTCAACCAAATACGCATGGAGTAGTCGGCACCCATCACGAAAGCGTCACCCACACCGGACACACGCTTGATTTCGGGGATAATATTAATATTGGCGTAGTTTTCGATAAATTCAATGTTATACTTGTCCTCCATGTCGTAGATGGTGAAAATCATCAACATGGATGACTGACGCTTGCGTGTGGTCACACCGATTTGCGTTACTTCCTGAGGCAGCAAACCCTGAGCGGCAGTCACACGGTTCTGTACGTTCACCTGCGCCATATCCGGATCTGTACCCTGATTGAAGTAGACGGTAATGGTGGCCGAACCGTTGTTCGACGCGTCGGAGGTCATGTACATCATATTCTCCACACCGTTTATCTGGTCTTCCAACGGAGATACGACCGAGTTCAACACGGTCTGGGCGTTGGCGCCCGTATAAGTCGCGCTTACCGAAACGGTAGGCGGAGCGATGTCCGGATATTGGGTGACAGGCAACGTTGCCAATCCGATGAAACCCAGAATGACCAACAGGATAGAAATCACCGTTGACAATACCGGACGGTTTATAAATCTGGCTAAGTTCATATCTTACATTTACTATTTAACGATTTACTATTTAGCAATCCATTCACTTACTATTCGACAATTTACTATTTACGATATTTCTCTATTTTTCACACATTGTAAATTGTACTTGGTAAATGGTAAATGACTTGTTTTTTATTGGAATGCGGTTTGAATGTTACCGTTCTTCTGATCTTCCAATGCCTGTTTGTAGGCAGCTTCTTTGTCAGCGGGCGTAATCGGTGTGATGGCCTGTCCATCATGAATGGCTTGTACACCTTCTATTACAATCTTATCGCCTACCTTCAGTCCACCCGTCACATAGTAATTCTGACCATCGTTCAGCGTATATACCTGTATCTCGGTGTTCTTCACCGTATTATCCGGTTGCAGCACATAAACGAACTTCTTGTCCTGAATTTCTGTAGTAGCTGACTGTGGTATAAGAATAACATCTGTCAGCACATTAGGAAAGACCACATTACCCGTGGAGTTACTACGTAGAATGTTGTGTTCATTGGGGAACATGGCACGCATGCTTACCGAACCTGTAGTCGGATCGATCACACCACTGATGGTCTCTACCCGTCCGCTATCAGGATACAGGCTTCCATCTATCAGTTGCAGACGAATTTTAGGCAACTTTTCCAGAATTTCTTTCTGAGAACCTCCTTCACGAATCATAGTAAGTAACTGACGTTCAGTCATGGAGAAATAGGCATACATTTCTGAATTGTCGGCTACGGTTGTCAATGGATTTTCACTGGATGCGCTCACCAGGCTACCGATACGGTAAGGTATTTGTCCAACGATACCATTACTTGGACTGGTCACTTCCGTATATTCCAAATTACGTGTAGCGTTGGTCAGTGACGCCTTTGCTTGAGCCAATGAAGCCTTGGCCTGTGCCAACTGGTTCTCTGATGTACTCAACTGATAATCACTGACAATGCCACGCTTATTCAGCTCACGATTGTTTTGAGTGGTCAGTTCCTGTGTTTGCAAAGCCGCTTTCGCCGTCTCTACAGCTGCTTTCGCCGTCTCTACGGCTGCTTTGTACTGCACTTGGTCGATCGTAAACAATACTTGTCCTTTTTTTACTTCTGACCCTTCGTCTACATGCAATTTAGTGATAAATCCGCTGACCATGGGACGGATTTCCACGTCTTGTTTACCACGAATAGTGGCAGGATAGCTGTTGGTTAGGTGAGCAGTTGTTGCTTGAGTTTCCAACACTGCATACTCTGGCGCTTTTCCTGCGCCCTTATCGCCTTGTCCGCAACTGCTGAGCAGTGCAAGGCAACATACCGATAATACAAATCTACTCTTCATACTTTCTTATCTCTGTGTATAATTTAGAATAATCTATTTGTTCGTGAGTTGTTGCCTGTAACTGTGATTTTAGAAAACTCTAAACCCTGTTCTAGTTTTCGGCCTTGCAAAAGTATTTATTTTTAAATAGACTCTTATCCTATAATCTTTATTTTTAACTATGTTTCAGAGAATTCTATTTGTATTCAATAAAGCTCCTCGTTCAGGTAAGGGGAGTTGAAAAATCCTTTTTCGCGGGGAATAATTTTTTCTTGGGTGTGATAAAAAACTAAAAAAACGATCTGGGATGGTTGGTGTATAAATAGTTATTGTATCTTTGCGAGTACTTATTTGATAGGACAATTAGACAGCATGAATAAGAAACTCAAGGATATCCTACAGATTAAAAGTAGAACTTTATTTTTACAACGTGCGTCGGTGCTGTCGGTACTGGCAGTTTTGGTGTATTCGTGTGCCAGTATAGGCCGTATTGAGGGAGGACCGTTGGACGAGGATCCTCCGGTTTTCGTAGAGAGCCGGCCTTTACCGGGACAATTGAACTATAATCGGGATCGCATTTCTATTCGTTTTGATGAATTTATTAAACTCGATAATCCGAGCGAGAAGGTCGTTATTTCCCCTCCTCAGATACAACAACCTGAGATAAAGACGAATGGGAAAAGAGTAATTGTCAATTTGAAAGATACGTTGAAGCCCAATACTACGTATACTATTGATTTCGGTGATGCCATTCAAGATAACAATGAAAGTAATCCTTTAGAGATGTTTACTTTTACGTTTTCTACGGGTGACCGACTTGATACGATGGCTGTGTCGGGTACGGTGCTGAATGCTTCGAATCTGGAGCCGGTGAAAGGTATGCTGGTGGGCTTGCATTCCAATTTAGCTGATTCGGCTTTTACTACGCTTCCTTTCGACAGGGTAGGGCGTACCGATAGTCGTGGACGCTTTTCCATCCGAGGGGTAGCGCCTGGCAGTTATCGCATTTATGCTTTGCAGGATGCCGATCAGAATGTGTTTTTCTCCCAGCCGGTGGAACAGATTGCCTGGAATGACTCTTTGGTAATACCTCGTTATGAACGTCGTATGCGTCAAGATACCTCGTGGATTGACTCATTGACCATTGATACCATTGTCGAGCGTGAATATACTCATTACCTGCCGGACGACCTCTTGTTGAGGTGCTTTAAGGAAGTCTATTTTAACCAGCGTTTGGCCAAGACAGAGCGGTTGACGCCTCAGAAATTCAGTCTTTATTTTACGGCTCCGGCCGATACACTTCCTTTGTTGCGTGGTTTGAATTTTGATGAACGAGATGCATTCCTTATTGAGCAAACGACAGGACGCAATGATACCATTCATTATTGGATAAAAGACTCTGTGCTCTATAAGCAGGATACCTTGCGGATGGAGTTGACCTATTTGGAAACTGACTCGTTGGGCAAGTTGGTGCCCCGTATTGACACGGTGCGTCTCCAATCGAAGTTGAGTTACGAAAAACAGGTGAAACAAAAAGCGGAGGAGAATGAGAAAAAGTTGGAAGAACTGCGTAAGGAAGCTAAAAAGAAGAAAAAACGGGATGCCGAAGGAAACGTGATTGAACCTGAAGAGCCCGTACTCCCCACTGAATTCCTGCCGGTCGAAGTGTATGCTCCTGCGTCGATGGATGTATATGACTACATTACGCTGACTTTCCAAGAACCGATCGCTTCTATTGATACGGCTGCTTTCCACTTGCAATTGCAGGTCGATTCGTTGTGGGAAGATGTACCTTTCGACTTCCAGCGCGATTCGTTGGATTTGAAGATTTATAATCTGTATACGGATTGGAAACCGGGGGAAACTTACCAGTTTGCGGTAGACTCTATGGCTATTTACGGGCTATATGGCTTGTACACGGACAAGATTAAGAACGACATCAAGGTGAAGACATTGGAAGAGTATGGTGCTATCTTGTTTGACATCATTGGTGCCGATTCTACGTCTTATGTTGAATTGCTGAATGAGCAGGATGCAGTGGTGCGTACGGTACCTGTCGTAGATGGGAAAGCCGACTTCTATTATCTTTTGCCGGGTAAATATGGAGCCCGCCTGATTCGTGATGCTAATAAAAACGGACTTTGGGATACGGGGGACTATGAGCAGCATCTGCAACCGGAAGAAGTCTATTATTATTTCCAAGTCTTGGAGTTGAAAGCCAATTTCGACTTGCAGCAATCGTGGAATCTGTTCGACAGACCTTTGGACAAGCAGAAGCCGCTTGAGCTGAAGAAGCAGAAGCCGGATGAAGACAAGAAGAATAAGAAGAACAGCAGCAGTAGCCGATGATAGAAAGAATAAATTGATTAGGAATAATGATACTAATACCCTAAACTTATGAAAATAATTCGATTGTTAGGATTAGGATTGATGTGCTGGTTTTTTGTAGCACAGGCCAATGCTCAATGTACGGCGGTTAACCATGCATTTCAATCGGGCGAGCGTGTTTCTTATGACCTCATGTTCAACTGGAAATTTATTTGGGTTAAGGTTGGTAATGCCGAACTGACTACGGACAAGGCCACTTATCAAGGGAAATCCGGATATAGTTTCCGTCTGAAGTCGCATACAAGCAAACGGGCCGATTTCTTTTTCAAAATGCGCGATACGTTGACTTGCTATGTCACCGACCGGTTGGAGCCGCTTTATTTCTGCAAAGCTGCGGAAGAAGGCAAACGGCACACCAAGGACGAAGCGTGGTTTTCGTATCGCGATGGCGTGTCCTATGTGAAGCAGTGTCGTACTTGGTATAAACCTTCCGACCGTGAGCCGCAAGAGATGGAATATAGCGATAGCCGTTGCATTTTCGATATGCTGAGTATTTTGGGACAGGCTCGTTCGTGGAATGCCGAGGACTACAAGGTGGGCGACAAAATACATTTCCCCATGGCTACAGGTCGTCGCGTAGAGCAACAGACGTTAATCTATCGGGGTGTGGAGAATGTGAAAGCCAACAATAACTTGACGTATCGTTGTCTTGTATTCTCGTTTGTGGAGTATGTAGGTGAGGAGAAAGAGGAACAAGAGGTGATAACCTTCTTCATCTCGGACGATGAGAATCACTTGCCGATCCGTCTGGATATGTATCTCAGCTTCGGTTCAGCCAAAGCGTTCCTGACTAACGTACAAGGAAACCGGCACCCGATTACCAGCATTGTAGAGGAAAAATAAATTCCTCTACACTTCAACGGGTATCGTGTCTGCCATGCGGAAGATGCTCGATTCAAACGTAGCTATCAGTTTCCCTGCTTGGTTGGTGATGTCTATCTGGTAGCAACCGGTGCTACGGCCGATGTATCGTTCGCGGGCTTCGGCAGTCAGGGTGTCTCCCTCGCTGCTTGCCCGCAGAAACTGGATGTGGGAGGAAAGCGAGAAAGCCAGGTTGCCATGCGAATTGGCCGCCGCAGCCAAAGCCAAGTCAGCCAGTGTGAACAATACACCTCCTTGTGTGCGGCCTCCCGCATTGAGGTGCTTGCGGGTTATGGTGACCGACGCCTTGCTATAGCCTTTGCTTACCTCCAGCAATTCGATGCCGTTCTCGGCGGCGAAGAAGTCATTTCGGAAGAATTCTTTGATATTCATAGGCTTGTTTAATGAAGGATTAAGAATGAAGAATTAAGAATGGATGGTGAGTTCTTCATTCTAAATTCTTCATTTTAATAGTTTCTCATCTGCAAAGTTTCCATTCTGTACGCTCCTTGCCGTCCTTGATTTCGAAGCCTAAGGCGGTCAGCTCGTTGCGTATCTTGTCGCTGGTGGCCCAGTCCTTATTGGCTTTGGCCTTGGCGCGTTCTTCGAGAAGCATGTCTACTACCCGTCCGAAGGCTTCCTCGCGGGCTGCATTCGAGGCACTTTCGGCTTTCAGTCCCAATATGTCGAAGCAGAAGAGGTGGAACGTGTCTTTGAGCTCTTGCAAGTCTTCGGCGCTGATGGTGTCGTTGCCTGCCAGCAGATTGTTGACCAAGCGGGTCCCGTCGAAAAGGTGGGCAATGACGATGGGCGTGTTCAGGTCGTCGTCCATGGCCTCGTAACACTTCTCGCGCAAGGACTTGACATCTACGCTCGACGCCTGGGCGGGTTTGATGCGCTCCAGTCCGCTGACGGCATCCAGCAGACGGGCCAAGCCTTTCTCGGCAGCCTTCAACGCCTCGTTGCCGAAGTCCACCGTGCTCCGATAGTGGGCTTGCAGCGTGAAGAAGCGGATGGTCATCGGCGTATAAGCTTGCTCCAACAAGGGATGGGTGCCGTTGAACAGCTCTTCCAGCGTGATGAAGTTGTTGTAGCTCTTGCCCATCTTCTGCCCGTTGACCGTGAGCATGTTGTTGTGCATCCAGTAGTGTACCATGTCATCGCCCTGGCTGGCCACGCTTTGGGCTATCTCGCATTCGTGGTGGGGGAAGATGAGGTCCATGCCGCCTCCGTGGATGTCGAAATGTTCGCCCAGATATTTCCGGCCCATGGCCGTACATTCGCAGTGCCAACCGGGGAAACCGTCGCCCCAGGGCGAAGGCCAGCGCATGATGTGTTCGGGCTGGGCATGTTTCCACAGGGCGAAGTCGGCCGGATTGCGTTTCTCTTCCTGCCCGTCCAGCTGGCGGGTGGTGTTCAGTACGTCGTCCAGGTTGCGGCCGGACAGTTTCCCGTAATGATGGTCGCGGTTGTACTTGGCCACGTCGAAGTACACCGAACCCTGGCTCTCGTAAGCATACCCGTTCTTCAGGATTTCCTGCACCAGTTCGATTTGCTCGATGATGTGTCCGCTGGCCTGCGGCTCGATGCTGGGGCGCAATACGTTCAGCGCGTCCATGGCTTCGTGGTAGCGGTTGGCATAATATTGGGCCACTTCCATCGGTTCCAGTTGCTCCAGACGGGCCTTCTTGGCTATCTTGTCCTCGCCCTCGTCGGCATCGTGCTCCAGATGGCCCACGTCGGTGATGTTGCGCACATAGCGTACCTTGTATCCCAGATGCTTCAGGTAGCGGAAAAGCACATCGAAGGTGATGGCCGGACGGGCGTGTCCTAGGTGCGGGTCTCCATAGACGGTAGGGCCGCAGACGTACATACCCACGTGAGGGGCATGCAAGGGTTTGAAGACTTCCTTCGTTCGGCTCAGTGTGTTGTAGATGCTTAATTGATGTTCCATATCGTTTTCCTATTATTGTTTTTTGTCTTAACGTTTGAAGTCTACAAAAGTACGAATTTCTGCCTTCTTCAGGGTATTGATACTCATTTGTTTAACAGTTTATTACAATTAGGCGACGGGGAACAGTGGATAATGCCCGTCGCTTCAGGGGCTGAACCCATCCCGATGACAGTGCCCTGATATAGAATCATTGCCAATGATTGTACGAATCATCCCCAATGATTGTAGGAATCATCGGCAATGATTCCTCTCCATGTGACTAAGGAAGATGTCGCAACATAGCCATATCCCGTTTGCTTGGCGGACAGTAAGTGCTTGCATGGCGCCGGCATTATTTGCGGTACTGAGAAATATTCCTTATTTTTGCCTGCGTAACTCAGCAGGCTGAAACATTAATCAGATAAATGTGATGTATTCTATTATTTGTTGTTCCGTAAAACCAGAATTGGCCGAAGCTTTAAGACAGAATGTGGCTGCAACGATAGGGGTACCTTTCGAGTTTATTGCCTTTGATAATAGGGAGAAAGGTTACGGATTGTGTCAGGTCTATAACCAGTGTGCAAGGCGTGCCCGATACGATTTGCTTTGCTTTGTGCATGAGGATGTTGTTTTCCAGACTTCGGATTGGGGGTTGCTTCTCGAAAAGAAGTTACGAGAAGCCCAATGTGGTGTTGTCGGTTTTGCGGGGAGCATCATTAAGCTGAAACAGTTGACGGGATGGAATACATGTGGACGCGATTTACGACTTAATTATGTCCAATATATGCGAGGAGGGCATCATGCTCGCAAAGTGAATCCGGGGGGAGCGGATTTTTCTCCTGTCGTGACTTTGGATGGACTTTGTTTGTTGGTCCGTCGTCAAGTGTGGGAAGAAATTCCTTTCGATGAAGAAACGTTTACTGGTTTTCATGCTTACGATGTCGACTTTTCGTTGGCAGTAGCTTGCCGATATAAGAACTATGTTTGTCACACGGTATTGGTGGAGCATTTTTCGGAAGGTTCTTTTTCTTACGAATGGTTGGAGAATATGAAAAAGCTTCATGCCAAATGGGAAGCCCGTTTGCCGATGTATGCCGTTCCCATGAGTCAGAAGGAATTGGCTCGTTACGAGCTTTGTGGGGAAGCTTATTTCATGAAGTTCATGTGGCAGAAGGGTTGTTTTGATGTAGTGGGCATACAAGATGCTTGGAACTTCTGGAAACGCCATCCCCAAACTGGTGTTGCTTGGCTCTTGTTCCTAAAGTATTTGAAATATAGGTTGAAACATAGGAAACATGGATGACAGTATGTTAAAGATAGAAATAGCACCGGGATATGAACATTTACACGATTTCTTAGTTCAGCTTCCTTTGCGTTTTGAGCAGGGGGATGATAAGACGATTCATGTTGGTCGTAACCTGATTAAGGTGATGGAAGTGGATGGACTTTTGCTTAATGTCAAGCGTTATCATGTTCCTTCGTTCTTGAACCGGATCGTATATTCTTTTTTCAGGACGCCTAAAGGGAAACGTGCTTTTACTTATCCGCGTGTACTATTGCAGAAAGGATTTGAAACTCCTCAGCCCGTAGCTTATGTGGAAGAACGCATTGGTGGCTTGATTGGTTATTCATTTTTTATCAGTTTACAATGTCCTTACCGACGGAAGTTCTATGAGTTTGGCAATGCCGATATAGAAGAGTGTCGGGAAGTGGTGACCGCTTTTGCTAACCTGACTGCCCGTTTGCATGAAGCCGGGATTTATCATTGCGATTATTCACCGGGGAATATCTTGTTCGATTATGTGGATGGACGTTATCATTTCTCGTTGGTGGATATTAACCGTATGGAATTTGGTCCAGTGAATCTGGAAAAAGGATGTGCAAACTTTGCCAGACTTTGGGGGCAGAAAGGATTCTTTATGCAGTTGGCTAAGGATTATGCCTTGGCGCGTGGAGCAGACGAAGATTATTGCTTGGAGCGTATTTTATATTATCGTCGTAAATTCTGGCTGCGTTACATGAAGCGTCATAAGCCCGATTTTAATCTTGAACTTTAATATTTGATTATATTTGACCAGAATTTAATCATTCTCTTTTTATACCATGAATGGCATCCGAAAGGCAGTTGCTCTTGGTTTAGTTTATAACATAAATCCGGATATTTGTCAAAGCTGAACTTTAAAGCTTCCATATAAGTAGGGTAGGAAAAGTTCATTCCATGTTTGTTGACTTCAACGGAAAAGAAAACATCTTCATTGAAAACATGGTTTTTAGTGTGTCTCAGATAGTGGTTTATGACCTCTTTCAGTTGCCTTGTGGCTCGTAAATGACTGTCTACTTTTCGCAAAGAAAGCCCGCCATTGCCTACTTTGAAATCGGTGGCACGTGTAGCGGCTGAGCGAAATAGCCAACGGTATTGTTTCATGGGGAAGTTGCGATACATGGGGCGTACCAACCAGGGTGCTCCTACGTAGTCATAGCCTTTTTGGCACCATTCCATAAGTTCATCTCTGAAAATATAGGCATCCAGTTGGCATATCAATACATATTCAAAGGTGCTAAAACGCTGATAGAATTCTTCGGAAAGCATTAAACGATTATATCCTGCTATGCTTCGGAAATAGTGGTCATCAAAATCTTCTGTGGTAAGACGGGGATATTTCTCCAGGATAGGAGATAAATCTAATGTTTTCGGTTTGATGACCGTTAACGGATAGGAATGCAGTATTTGGTAAACTCTTTCTAAAGAGTGTCTTTCAAAGGAATTCAGCTGTGTAGTATATATAGGTATTACTACTTTGACCATATTGCTGTTATTTCTATCCATGATTTATAGTTTAATGAGATTGAGCGCAAAAATAATAGTAAACTTTTAAAAATGAAAATCAATCGGAAAGAATTCAGTGACAGACTACGAGCTTGCGGGATCTGGATTGTTTCCATTTTGTCAATATTCCAGATGGGTAAGGGAAAAGCTCCATACCCCGCTCAGAATGCCTTGTAGCATGGGCTCAGAAGGTTGCAAACATAGAGGCCGAATGTTGCAAACATTAGCCCCTTAGGTTGCAAACATTCAGGCCTTAGGTTTGCAACCTTCTTGGAGGGTAGTTCTGCTTAATAAACGAATGTAATGATTTTTGATGGTATTCGCAGGGATAAGCAGGAAAAAAGCAGGGACATTATCATGCGTTACGCTGAATGTTTGCTATCTTTGCTCAGTCTGATTAAACGGGAGGAAATATAGTGAAAAACAAACTCTTATATACATTACGCAGCGGGAAGAACCCGAAATTCATTTATTATGCGGTGAATATGTGCAGGTTGTGGATGCCTAAGGCGCTGTTTAGGCTTAGGCTGGAGCGTAAGTTGCGTGCCTTGCACCGCCGGGCAGACTATGATTACATCCGGTCCCGGATCGATTATTACAACCGGCTTTCTCCGGGAGTCGTGTTGCCTCCCGATGCGCCTTTGCTGTCCGAACATAAGCTGCGGAAGCCCAAGGTGTACTTCTTTGATACCTACGAATATACCCGATGGTTTTCTCCGTCCTATCGTTGGGGCTTTCATCCCGGTGATGTCACGTATGTGCCTCCTTTTCCTTCCATTGTGAAGAGTCGTCCTTTGGTGGAGTCTAATGAAAACTCCGTGGTCATGAAGCTGGATAAGGTGAGGCATTTCATTTTTGTGAAAGATAAGAAAGACTTTTCCGCCAAGCAGAACCGGGTGATATTCCGGGGCAAGGTGAAGGGGAAAGAGTCGCGTCGGCGATTCATGGAGATGTATTTCCATCATCCGATGTGCGACCTGGGCGATGTAAGCAAGCATACGGACGATCCGCAGGAGTGGCAGACGGAGAAGAAAACCATAACGGAGCATCTGGACTATAAGTTCATCATGGCGTTGGAAGGAAACGATGTGGCGAGCAACTTGAAATGGGTGATGTCATCCAATTCGATTGCTGTCATGCCACGTCCTACGTGTGAGACTTGGTTTATGGAAGGTACATTGATACCTAACTATCACTATATTGAAATCAAACCGGATTTTACGGACTTGGAAGAACGTGTGCAGTATTACATCGACCATGAGCAGGAGGCCCAAGAAATCATCCGGCATGCACATGAGTATGTAAATCAGTTTAGGGATACTGAACGGGAGCACCTCATTTCGCTGGGGGTATTAGAGAAGTACTTTGAGGTGACAGGGCAGAAGCCTCCGTTCAAGGCTGGTTGATGACTTCCTCTATTTTCTGAAGCATGTCTTCGGCCTTTATCTGGGTCAGGCAAGCATAGTCGCCCCGCCCACAGGGCTTGTTGCCGAAGACGGAACAAGGCCGGCAGGGTAAATCCACTTGCACGGCGTGATGCTCGCTTTGCTTCCAACCCATGAAGCCGGTATAAGGATGCGTGGCTCCCCATACGGAAACTACGGAAGTACCTACCAAGGAGGCCAAATGCATGTTGGCCGAATCCATGGAGACCATGACGTGCAGATGGCTCATGAGGGACAGTTCGGCTTCCAGTGTCAGCTTCCCGGCTACGGAAGTGATGAGGGGAGAAGAGGCAGCCCAAGCATCCAGTTGCCGGGTTTCTTCTTTTCCTCCACCGAAGAGGAACATCCGATAGTTTTCGCGGGTTGAAAGGAGAGTCAGGAGGCGAAGCATCGTCTCCGGCGGCAGGACTTTCCCCGGATGGGCGGCAAAGGGCGCGATGCCTATCCACTGCTTTCCGTCGGGCAGGCCTGTGACCTCCTGGAAAAGAGCCGGGTCTCCTTTCTCTTCTCCGTATATCGAATGGAAATCACTTTTCACGGGATAACCCAGCCGGGCAAAGACGGCTTCATAGCGGTCGAAGGAGGACGGAAGTGGGTGCAGCTGCTTGTTGTGCGGGCGGGTCAATGCTTTCTTCTTGCTTCGGCCTTTGTCGATGTGGGCCACACGGGCTCCCGTGCAAGCAAACAAGGAACGTATCACTTGGCTGCGAAGTACGTCGTGCAGGTCGGCCACGGTGTCATAGCCTTCACGCTTCAGCTCCCGGAAGAGGCGGTACAGTCCCCCGATGCCCTTATACCTTTTGAGGTCGATGCCCCGGAAATGGACATTGGCCGGCATACGGGCAAACAACGTCTGGACGTGTGGGCGACTCAGTATCGTGATGTCCACGTCACGGTATCGGCGTGCCAAGGCATCGATGATGGGGACGGTCATGGCCACATCACCCAAGGCGGAGAAGCGTATGACGAGCAGTTTCATCGCTTGCCGTAGAGCACGGGGTTGAGGTTGGGGTCGTTGTACATCTTCATCTGTTTGTACACCTTCATGTACTTGCGTCCGCCGGCAATGTCGTCGATGAGCTGGTCGATGGCGGTGGAGAGGTCTTTCTGTTGCTCCAACAGTACGTTCAGCTTGTTGGTGCATTGTTGGATGTGCTCGGGTGTGGTGTCGGTGCGCTTTGTCTCTTGCCGCATGTGGTAAACCTTTACGGCGAGGATGGACAGGCGGTCGATGGCCCAGGCCGGGCTTTCGGTGTTGATGGTGGCATCGGACTTTGCCTTTACCTCTTTATATTGCTCCAAGAAGTAGCTGTCTATTAGCTCTACCAGGTCGGTACGGTCCTGATTGGACTGGTCGATGCGGCGCTTCAGGGCCAAGGCTTCCACGGGATCGATGTGCGGGTCGCGGATAAGGTCTTCCAAGTGCCACTGCACGGTGTCAATCCAAGTCTTCAGGTACAGGTAGTATTCGATGCTCCGCACCGGATAGGGGTTCTGGATGGGTGTATCCACGTGGTCGGTCTGGTGATAATCCAGGACGCATTGCGTGAAGATGGGGTTGCAAAGTTCGCTAAAGTTCATACGGTGATTGTTTATGGTTAGGGGGGCAAAGCTATGTAAAAATCCCTACTTCTCCAACTTATCGGCGGGCAAAAGTGTCTATTTGGCAGATTATTCCTATCTTTGCCCGCATATACGCACCTCATTGATTGATTTATGAAAGAATTCCTACGACTGCTGCGCCGCTTTGTGCCGCCTTACAAGAAGTATCTGGGCTGGGCTTTGTTCCTCAACTTGCTTTCGGCCTTCCTCAACATCTTCTCATTTACGCTGATTATTCCTATCCTTCAGATTCTTTTCGAGATGGATACCAAGGTGTACGAGTTCATCCCGTGGGACACGGCGGGCATGGGGCTGAAGGACATTGCGGTGAACAACTTCTACTACGGCGTGTCCGAGCTGATTGCTGCACAGGGGGCATCGCTCACCTTGCTGATACTGGGCGTGTTCCTGGCGGTGATGACCTTGCTGAAGACCCTGGCCTACTTCGCTTCGTCGGCGGTGATGATACCGTTGCGGACGGGCGTGGTGCGCGACATCCGGTTGCAGGTATATAATAAGGTGTTGCGCCTGCCGTTGGCCTTCTTCTCGGAGGAGCGGAAGGGGGACATCATCGCCCGCATGAGTGGTGACGTGACGGAGGTGGAGACATCGGTCACCAGTTCGCTGGACATGCTCATCAAGAACCCTATCCTCATCATCGTCTACTTCGGTACGCTGATAGCCGTGAGCTGGCAACTGACGCTGTTCACCCTCCTCGTCGTGCCGGCCATGGGATGGGTGATGGGTGCCGTGGGCAAGAAGCTGAAACGGCAGTCGCTCGAGGCACAGAGCAAGTGGAGTGACACCATGAGCCAACTGGAAGAAACCCTCGGCGGACTGCGCATCATCAAAGCCTTCCTGGCGGAGAAGAAGATGGCCGAACGCTTCGACCGCTGCAGTAACGACTATCGCGACGCCATCGGCCGGGTGGCCACCCGTCAGGCCCTGGCACACCCCATGAGCGAGTTCCTCGGCACGTGCCTCATCGTCGTGGTGCTGTGGTTCGGTGGGACGCTGATACTGAACAATGCATCCACCATCGACGCACCCTCGTTCATCTTCTACCTCGTCATCCTCTACAGCGTCATCAACCCCCTGAAGGAATTCTCCAAGGCGGGCTACAACATACCCAAGGGACTGGCCTCGATGGAGCGCATCGACAAGATACTGCTGGCCGAGAACCCCATCAAGGAACCGGCCCTGCCGAAGCCGCTGCCGGGGCTGGAACGGGAGATTGAGTTCCGCGACATCACGTTCAGCTACGACGGACGACGGGAGGTGCTCCGACACATCAACCTCACCATCCCGAAGGGCAAGACCATCGCCCTCGTGGGCCAGAGCGGCTCGGGCAAATCGACCTTGGTGGACCTCCTGCCGCGCTATCACGACGTGCAGCAGGGCGCGGTGCTGATAGACGGCGTGGACATCAAGGACGTGCGCATCAGCGACTTGCGCTCGCTCATCGGCAACGTCAACCAGGAGGCCATCCTCTTCAACGACACGTTCTTCAACAACATCGCCTTCGGCGTCGAGGGGACCACGATGGAGCAGGTCGTTGCCGCCGCCAAGATTGCCAATGCGCACGACTTCATCATGCAGACGCCCGACGGATACCAGACCACCGTGGGTGACCGCGGCGGCAAGCTCTCCGGCGGGCAGCGACAGCGCATCAGCATCGCCCGCGCCATCCTCAAGAACCCGCCCATCCTCATCCTCGACGAAGCCACCTCGGCACTCGACACGGAGAGCGAACGCCTCGTGCAGGAAGCCCTGGAGCGGCTGATGAAGACGCGCACCACCATCGCCATCGCCCACCGACTGAGCACCATCCGCAGTGCCGACGAGATATGCGTGATGCACGACGGCGCCATCGTGGAGCGCGGTCGCCACGAAGAGCTGCTGGCCCTGGGAGGTTATTATAAACGACTGAACGATATGCAAAATGCCTGACGCCATGACCGATTTCGACTACACCCGCCTGCCCGCCTACTACGCCCTGTGCCCCCTCTCCGCCTGCCCCCGCGCGGCCGAGTGTCTTCGCCAATGCCTCTACGAAGGCCTCACGGCCGACGTCACCGACTTCTGCTGCCTCAATCTCCGGGCTCTGCGCACCGTTGCCAGTGCCGATTGTCCCCACTTCCGCCCGGCGGTGAAGGTGCGCTTCGCCTGGGGCATCAAAGGCGTGCTCAGCCAGCTCGAACAGTTGCCTTACGGACAGGCACGCGATGCGCGCGACGCCGTCTACGGCCTCTTCGGCAGGAACATCTTCTACCGTATCCGCCAAGAGAAGCGGCATGTATTACCCGACGAGCAGGAGCGCGTCCGGCGCATCTTCCGTCGGTTCGGCATTGCTGAAGAACCCCGGTTCGACCGGTACGAATATCGTTACGACCTCTGATTCTACTTTCTACCGACCTGCGTATGTCACTGCTACCGACCTACGTAAGTCATGACTTGTGACATACGTTTCTCACGATTTGTCTCAACCGTGTGAGAAAACTTTTCTCAACCGTATGAGAATGGTTGTCTTAGCCGTATGAGAATAGTTGTCTCAGCCGTATGAGAAAACCTTTCTTAACCGTATGAGAAAGGATGAGACATACGCATCTCTCTTCCGGAGACCTACGGAAGTGTCCGGCGGTGAGATACGGGGGAGGGTGGCGGTGAGATTAGTTTCTCGGTCGGAATATGATGGGGATGACGTATCGTGCCCTAACTCGTCGGCCCTGGTGCATGGCTGGTTGCCAGCGTGGCATGAGTCGGCAGACCCTGATGGCTTCTTGGTTCCAGCGTGGTTCGGGGCTTCGCAATATGTGTATGTGCGTGATGCGGCCATCTTTCTCCACGATAAACTCTACGGCAACATTTCCTAAGATGCACTGGTCTTGGGTGATGAGTGGCTCATGCAGGTTCTCCCTAAAGAAATCGATCATCGCCTTGACGCCTCCAGGGAATGAGGGCGGTTGGTCGATGGTCTCCACGTTCATGACCGGTGCGCAGGCAGAAAGGAGGAACGTGAGCAGGAGGGACAGGGTGACTTTGTGTGCCATGGCGAATCGAATATGTAATTAACGTGAGTTCGATATAAGGAGTAAAAATATTCGTTTGAAAATTAGGAACATAGCGATAAAAGCATTAAATT
>CALUOT010000026.1 GCA_944322355.1 uncultured Bacteroides sp.
GTTGGATTTGGGAGTAAACCCAGTTAGGTTTTTATCCCAATCCAACTGGATTTTTTTCATCAGACAACCGGAAGCGAAAAAACAGGCCGTAAACAACTTTTTTAGAGGTAAATTCTCTTTTCATACAAAAAAAGAATTAACTTCGTGGCCAGTAGATAACCCTTAGAAAGAAGAACTATGAACAAAGAAAATAAACTGATTATTTACCAAGTATTTACCAGACTATTTGGCAACAATAACGCCCATTGTACATACAACGGAAGCCTGGCTGAGAACGGATGCGGAAAAATGGCAGACTTCACCACCAAAGCACTGAATGAAATCAAGAAACTGGGAGTGACCCACATTTGGTATACCGGCATCATCGAACATGCCACACAAACGGACTATCGCCGCTTCAACATCCGGCCCGACCATCCGGCCATCGTCAAAGGCAAAGCCGGATCGCCTTATGCCATCAAAGACTATTACGATGTAGATCCGGACTTGGCCAAGGACGTACCCGGCCGAATGAAAGAATTCGAAAACTTGGTTCAGCGTACGCATCGTAGCGGCATGAAAGTGATTATCGACTTTGTGCCGAACCACGTAGCCCGCCAATACCAATCGGATGCACAACCCGACGGTACTATCCAACTGGGTGGAAACGACAATCCTCAATATGCATTCAGTCCTTACAACAATTTCTACTACATTCCACAAAGCGCCCTTCATGGACAGTTTGATATGCAAAGTTCCGCTGAAGAACCTTACTATGAATGTCCGGCCAAGGCGACAGGCAACAACCGCTTCGATGCTTACCCCAACATCAACGACTGGTATGAAACCGTGAAGCTGAATTATGGAGTAGACTATCAGAATGGGGGTACTTGCCACTTCTCGCCCATCCCCGACACTTGGACCAAGATGCTGGACATTCTCCTGTTCTGGGCAAGCAAGGGAATAGACGGTTTTCGTTGTGACATGGCCGAAATGGTTCCGGTAGAATTTTGGGAATGGGTCATCCCGCAAGTAAAGGCTGTACATCCCGACCTGCTATTCATAGCCGAAGTATACAATCCGAACGAATATCGCAACTACCTGTTCCGGGGAAAGTTTGATTATCTTTATGACAAAGTCGGTTTGTATGACACATTGCGTGCCATCACCTGCGGTCAAGAATCGGCTACAGCCATCACCCGCTGCTGGCAGAACTTGAGTGGCATAGAAAGACAGATGCTGAACTTTCTGGAGAATCACGATGAACAACGCATCGCTTCCGACTTTTTTGCCGGCTCCCCTTCAAAAGCTATCCCCGCTCTGATTGTCTCTGCCTGCATGAATACGAATCCCATGATGATTTATTTCGGACAAGAATTTGGTGAAATGGGGATGGATAGCGAAGGCTTCAGCGGTCGCGACGGACGCACTACCATCTTTGACTATTGGAGTGTGGATACCATACGCCGTTGGCGCAACAAAGGAACTTTCGATGGCAAGCTGCTGACAGAACACGAAAAGAACTTATACAACACTTACCAACGCATACTGACGCTCTGCCTGAATGAAAAAGCCATCTCCCAAGGCGTCTTCTTCGACCTAACGTATGCCAATTTGAACGGATGGCGTTTCAACGAACACAAACAATACGCTTTCCTACGAAAATATGAAAACGAATTGTTGCTCATTGTCGTGAACTTCGACTATATGGCAGTCAATGTAGCAGTCAATATACCTTCGCATGCCTTCGACTTCCTGCACTTGCCGCATATCGACCGCTACGAAGCAACAGACTTGCTGACGGGTAGAAAAGAATCCATCAGCCTGCTGCCTCATAAAGCAACAGACGTACCCGTACCCGGCCATAGCGGAACAATCCTTAAGATTACCTTATAACCGCTTAATTCCGGGACACTTGCTTTACCCCTTTCACCGTACGCAGTTTTTTAATAAGCGTTTCCAAACGTCCGGTATCCCCTACCATGACGGTCAATGTTCCTGAGAACAGGCCGTCATGGGAATCGATGCCGATGCTGCGTAAGGTTATCCCCGTCTCCTTGGAAATGATAGAGGTGATGTTAGTTACAATACCGATATCATCGTGACCTACCACACGCAACGTAATGGAATACTGGGTTCCTTCGGATTTTCCGGCCCAGCGAGCGCGCACAATACGATAACCGAAACGAGCCCGCAGTTCAGCAGCATTGGGACAATCCTGACGATGAATCTTGATGCCTCCCGTCACACTGACAAAACCAAACACATCATCTCCATAAATAGGATTACAACATCTGGCCAACTTAAAATCAATCCCCTTCAGATTCTGGTCAATAACCAATACATCTTCCTTAGTCGTCCCTTCCTCCTGTACCGACGGTAAGTTATATTCTTCCGCACTCCGGTATGGCACTTCATCACGAAGTTCATTTTCCCGCTTCTGCATCTCCAGGTATCGGTCGATAACCTCATTGACATCCAGTGTGTCATCGGCAATAGCCTGGTAGAACTCTGTCACTACCTTGTAACCCATACGTTTGATGAGACGCATCATGACTGCTTCATCATAGTCTATCTTCCGGTTTTTGAATTTACGTTCCAACGTTTCGCGAGCAAAAGCAGTCTGTTTCGATGCCATTTCCTTCAGGGCCTGCCTAATTTTGGTACGCGCCTTTGAAGTAGTTACAATGTTCAGCCAATCCTGCTTGGGAGTCTGTGTATTCGAGGTCATGATTTCCACCTGATCTCCACTTTGAAGCACTTGTTTCAACTGCACATTCTTACCATTCACCTTAGCCCCAATGCACTTGCATCCCAGCTTGGTATGGATATGAAAAGCAAAATCAAGCACTGTGGCTCCCTTTCCCAGTTTGAACAAATCACCTTTAGGCGTGAAGACAAACACTTCATCTTCGTACAAATCGAGTTTGAAACGATCCATGGCTTCCAGATCGCTATCCGAACTTTCCAAGGCTTCACGTACGGAAGTAAGCCATTCATCCAATCCACTCTCCCCCTTAATTCCTTTATAACGCCAATGAGCGGCAAGACCCCGTTCGGCAATCTCGTCCATGCGCTCGGTACGTATCTGTACTTCCACCCATTTCCCTTCCGGTCCCATTACAGTGATATGCAACGACTCATACCCATTGCTCTTGGGTACAGACAACCAGTCGCGCAGTCGTTTGGGATTAGGCTGATACATATCCGTAACGATGGAATAGGCCTGCCAACACTCCAGCTTTTCCTTATCCAAAGGAGAATCAAGAATAATACGGATGGCAAACAAGTCATAGACACCCTCGAAAGGACATTTCTGTTTCTTCATCTTCTGATAAATGGAATGAATAGACTTGGTACGCCCTTTAATATGAAATGTCAGTCCAGCTTCTTCCAGTTTCTTCTGCACCGGCCGGATAAAAGCTTCGATATAACGGTCGCGGGCAGCCTTCGTTGCATTCAACTTCTCCTTAATGTGATAATACACATCGTGCTCAGTATACTTCAACGAGAGGTCTTCCAGTTCGGATTTCAGTTTATACAAACCCAATTTGTGAGCCAAGGGTGCATAGAGATAGGCGGCTTCATTGGCCACCCGCCGCCGAGCCTCATCATTTTCAGCATCCTTAATCTGCCGCATGACATTCACCCGATCGGCAATCATAATAAGAATGACGCGCATGTCCTCAGCAAACGAAAGCAACAGGTTACGGAAATTCTCCGACTCAATCGTCGGACTCTTATCATATAATTCGTTGACCCGTATCAGTCCGCGAATAATGCCAGCCACATCTTCACCGTACTGTTTCTCCACTTCTTCTGTGGTATAAGTACCGCAACGCACGGAGTCATGCAACATGATTCCTAAAATAGAGGCACGCCGCATACCGATTTCTTCAGCCACAATGACCGCCGTCTGCATATCTTTAATAATAGGATTCAGCCCAAAAACATCGCGCTGGATACGATCATTCTGTATGGAATGAATCAGATGGAATTTCAATTTCCGACAGTCACCTTTCTGCAACGTATCGCCGGAAAGTTGCAATAGTTTCCGATAAAGGACAAACAGCCATTTCTTCTCTTCTGCGGTAAAAAAATCGTCAATAACCATAGTTACATGTATTTTTGATGGCGTAAAGATAGTTTTTTTCTTCTTTTTGTTTATGCAGATTGCCTTTTTTTTGTATTTTTGGGCATTAATTTATTCAGTATTCAATATATTATGTTAACACCGCAAGACAAAGAGTTGCTGAACAAGAAAGGCATCTCAGAAGAACAAATAGCCACGCAACTGGCTTGTTTTGAAAAAGGTTTCCCATACCTGAAGTTATTTTCTGCTGCTTCAGTTGAGAACGGTATTCTGGCTCTCGACACGGAGGAGCAAAAGAAATATCTGGACGCATGGGAGGCTTATACACAAACTGACAAGGTCGTAGTTAAATTTGTACCCGCATCAGGTGCGGCAAGTCGTATGTTCAAGAACCTGTTCGAATTTTTAGGAGCAGACTACGATGTTCCCCAAACGGACTTTGAAAAGACATTCTTTGAGAAAATTGAACATTTCGCCTTCTATGATGACCTGAATCAGGCCTGCATGAAGAATACCGGTAAGTACATTCCTGCCCTGATAACGGAAGGAAACTACAAAGCCATTGTAACCGCCCTCCTTGAAGCAGCCGGATTAAACTACGGTACCTTACCGAAAGGCCTACTCAAGTTCCATCGGTACGAAGAAGGTAGCCGTACACCGGTTGAAGAACATTTGGTGGAAGGTGCCTTGTATGCAGCCAACAAGAACGGAAAAGTGAACATCCACTTCACTGTATCGCCCGAACACCGCATTCTATTCAAAGCGTTAGTCGAAGAAAAAGCTTCGGCTTATGCCAAACGATACGGCGTAGAATACAATGTGACTTTCTCTGAACAGAAACCTAGTACCGACACCATTGCCGCTGATATGAATAACCAACCCTTCCGTGACAACGGGAATTTGGTTTTCCGTCCGGGTGGACATGGAGCACTTATCGAAAATCTGAATGATCTGGATGCCGACATCATCTTTATCAAAAACATAGATAACGTAGTGCCCGACAGGCTAAAAGGTGACACAATCCTATACAAGAAATTGATAGCCGGCGTATTGGTAGCCTTGCAACAAAAAGTATTCAGCTATCTCCAACTACTGGATACAGGCAAATATACCCACGAACAAGTAATTGAAATTCTGCAATTCGTACAAAAACAATTGCATTGCAAAAATCCGGAAGTAAAAAACCTGGAAGACGCCGAGTTGGTTATCTACTTGAAAAAGAAACTAAACCGTCCGATGCGCGTATGCGGCATGGTGAAAAATGTAGGTGAACCCGGTGGAGGCCCCTTCTTGGCTTATAACAGCGATGGAACCATCTCTCTACAAATATTGGAAAGTTCACAAATCGACATGAACGACCCGGAAAAGAAAAACATGTTCGAAAAAGGTACCCATTTCAATCCGGTAGATTTAGTTTGTGCCGTACGTGGATATAAAGGACAAAAATTTGATCTGACCAACTTCGTAGATAAAGCAACCGGTTTCATCTCCCACAAGTCAAAGAACGGAAAAGAATTGAAAGCATTAGAACTACCAGGACTGTGGAACGGTGCCATGAGTGACTGGAATACCATCTTCGTAGAAGTACCTCTAAGCACTTTCAATCCCGTAAAAACCGTAAACGACCTGCTGAGAGAACAACACCAATAATTCTGCGTAATAACAATCCTATAAATAGCTGTCATGTTGAGTACCCAATAGGATGGGCACTTAACATGACAGTAATGCAATATTATTAACATTATACTCATGAAGAAAATACTATTATTAGGCTCCGGCGAACTAGGTAAGGAATTTGTGATTGCCGCCCAACGATTGGGACAATACGTCATTGCCTGCGATTCCTATCCGGGAGCTCCTGCCATGCAAGTGGCAGATGAATGCGAAGTATTCAGCATGCTGGACGGAGAGGCATTGGAAAACGTAGTCAACAAACATCGACCGGATATCATCGTGCCAGAAATCGAAGCAATCCGCACCGAACGGCTTTATGATTTCGAAAAAGAAGGCATACAGGTAGTACCCAGTGCACGTGCCGTCAATTTCACCATGAACCGCAAGGCCATACGCGACCTGGCTGCTAAAGAATTGGGACTGAAAACAGCTCGCTATTTCTACGCCAAGTCACTCAACGAACTCAAGGAGGCAGCCGCCCAAATCGGATTCCCTTGTGTGGTCAAACCGCTAATGTCTTCATCCGGCAAAGGACAATCGCTTGTTCAAAGTGCTGAAGAACTGGAGCACGCTTGGGAATATGGATGCAATGGAAGCCGAGGTGACATCAAAGAGTTAATCATCGAAGAATTCATTCACTTCGATAGCGAAATCACCCTACTGACCGTGACACAACAAAACGGTCCTACCCTCTTCTGCCCTCCTATAGGCCACGTACAAAAAGGAGGAGACTATCGGGAAAGCTTCCAGCCTGCTCCCATCGATCCGGCCCACCTGAAAGAAGCACAAGAAATGGCTGAAAAAGTGACACGGGCATTAACCGGCGCCGGTATATGGGGAGTAGAATTTTTCCTCAGCCACGAAAACGGTGTATATTTCTCTGAATTATCGCCTCGTCCGCATGACACCGGTATGGTGACACTGGCTGGTACACAGAATCTGAATGAATTCGAACTCCATCTGCGAGCCGTATTGGGACTCCCCATTCCTTGTGTCAAGTTAGAACGCATGGGAGCCAGCGCCGTCATTCTCTCCCCCATCGCCAGTCAAGAACAGCCCAACTATCGTGGACTGGAAAAAGTGACCTGCGCAGAAGATGCAGACATCCGAATCTTCGGAAAACCGACCACCCGCGTCAACCGACGCATGGGGGTAGTGGTATGCAACGCACCGGTAGGCAGTGACTTGAATGCATTGCGCGATAAGGCAAAAGCCCTTGCAGCCCAGGTTGAAGTATTTTAATGATGAATGAGGGATTCATGTTTTGTAAGGAGGTATGTTGAAGGACTTTACATTTAATGTAATGGAGCAGCACATTTAAAGAAATCACCCGGCACATTAAATGTAAATAGAGGCCACCAAAGACCTGACATCTTGTCAGTTATATACTGCCAAATTTTCTTATATATTCGTGGGCCATTTCATATAAGTGCGTGAGCCATTTCATATATATTCATGAGGCTTCGCACTTATATTCTTTTTTGAGGGCAATTACTTAATGCCGATTCATACCTATAAATTATGAATTTTTATTAATCTCCTTTGATGGAAAGATTATTTTTTTATCTTTAATGCGAAATTCTAACTTTAAAAACAATGAAAACATCATTATGAAGCTAAAAAACTTATTCCTATCCCTTTTTGCAAGTGCCGTATTGATCAACTTGGCGGCTTGCGACAATGACGATGCCCCCATTGAGGGACTTACCGTTTCTAACTTTCCCGTACAGGATGGTTCGGTATCTACCCGTTTTATGCGAACTATTGTTGCGGATGAACTGTTAGGGATTAATTATACTTGGCTTGATTTTAATCCTTCCTCTAACGCTTTCATTAGCGTAAATTGGACAATCACCCATGACCGTGGAACGACATTGCCTCCGAACTTGCATTCCGGCACCCAAGGCGCTTTCAAGAATCTGATAGACGGAAATGCAGACTTGATACTTACGACCCGCCGTTCATCCGAGGAAGAAACGGCCTATGCCCGGCAAAAAGGCATTTCCTTGATAGAGACTCCCATTGCCAAAGACGCGTTCATCTTCCTGGTCAATGAGGGGAATCCCGTCCCATCCCTGACCGCCCAACAGATACAAGGCATTTATACGGGAGAGTTCCGGGATTGGTCGGAAATAGGTGGCACCAATCAGCAGATTGTTCCTTATTATATTGGAGAAGCCCATTATCCGGACGTATGCGAACGAATGGAATCGTTGGTGATGGACGGACAAGCCATGCTGGATCCTTCGGAACTGGCCATCGATGAAATAAACTATGGTACAAGGCTTTTTTGCTGGTCAGTACGCGACAATGCGGCCGGCATCATCTATGGATTCCTTGGAGATTACAACCTCTTGTTAGACAACGCAAAGCAAGGCATCAAAGTCTTAAACGTAAATGGCATCGAACCCAACCGTGAAAACATAGAGAACGGAACCTATCCATTCGTTACGGAAATCTATGCCGTAATCCGGGCAGACGAAGCCCCGGATAGCATGACGCGAAAGGTATATGACAAGCTGGTGAACGATGGCCAAGCCATTATTGAAGCGAGCCGGTATATTCCTTACTAATGCAATAAAACTAACCTAATATACGAAGCATGAAACTAAAAAGCTTATTCCTATCCCTTTTTGCAAGTGCCATATTGATCAACTTGGCGGCTTGCAGCAATGACGACGCCCCCATTGAGGGACTTACCGTTTCTAACTTTCCCGTACTGGACGGTGCCTATTCCACTCGCAACATGCGAACTATTATTGTCGATGAATTGTTGGGAATTAATTATTCATGGTCAGATTTCACCGCTCATTTCTCTAATTCTTATGCAGCAGAGAATTGGTACATTGACCACGAACAAGGAACGGCATCCATTCCCCAAAAGTCTTCTGGCACCCAAGGCGCTTTCAAGAATCTGATAGACGGAAATGCGGACTTGATACTTACAACCCGCCGTTCATCCGAGGAAGAAACGGCCTATGCCCGGCAAAAAGGCATTTCCTTGATAGAGACTCCCGTTGCCAAAGACGCGTTCATCTTCTTGGTCAATGAGGGGAATCCCGTCCCATCCCTGACCACCCAACAGATACAAGGCATTTATACGGGAGAGTTCCGGAATTGGTCGGAAATAGGTGGCACCAATCAGCAGATTGTTCCTTATTATATTGGAGAAGCCCATTATCCGGATGTATGCGAACGAATGGAATCGTTGGTCATGGACGGACAAACCATGCTGGATCCTTCGGAACTGGCCATCAATAAAATGCACTATGGCACTAGGCTCTATTGCTGGTCAGTCCGTGACGATGCGGCCGGCATCATCTATGGATTCCTTGGAGATTACAATCTCTTGTTAGACATCGCGAAGCAAGGCATCAAAATCTTAAACGTGGATGGCATCGAACCCAACCGTGAAAATATAGAGAACGGCACCTATCCATTCGTTATGGAGATCTATGCCGTAATCCGGGCTAATGAAGCCCCGGATAGCATGACGCGGAAGGTATATGACAAGCTGGTGAACGATGGAAAAGCCATCATTGAAGCAAGCCGGTATATTCCTTACTAAGAACTATTCCCCTGAATCTGCAAACTACAGATGGCAATAAGCTCTGACTTTAACAATAAATAACCCACAAAAGAATAGGTTAAAATAAAAAAAGGGAAAATTAAACATAGCTGTCATATCGTATATGAAAACTAATTCGTACTTTTGCAGCGCATTCGAAAAAAGGATGCTCGATGTCACGAGAGATATTTAAACGAAATATTTTTGAACCTTTAAAAGTTTAAGCAAAATGATTAAAGTAGGTATTAATGGATTCGGACGTATCGGACGTTTCGTATTCCGCGCAGCTCAAAAGAGAAACGATATCCAAATCGTTGGTATTAACGACCTTTGCCCGGTAGATTACTTGGCTTACATGCTGAAGTATGATACGATGCACGGTCAATTCGACGGTACAATCGAAGCTGATGTGGAAAACAGCAAACTGATCGTTAACGGCAAGGAAATCCGCGTAACAGCTGAAAAGAACCCTGCTGACTTGAAATGGAACGAAGTAGAAGCTGAATATGTAGTAGAATCTACCGGTCTGTTCCTGACAAAAGAAAAAGCTCAAGCTCACATTCAGGCAGGTGCAAAATATGTAGTAATGTCTGCTCCTTCTAAGGATGACACTCCGATGTTCGTATGCGGTGTAAACGAGAAGACTTACGTAAAGGGTACTCAATTCGTTTCTAACGCTTCTTGTACGACCAACTGCTTGGCTCCTATCGCTAAAGTTTTGAACGACAAGTTTGGTATTGTAAACGGTTTGATGACTACCGTTCACTCTACTACGGCTACTCAGAAGACTGTTGACGGTCCTTCTATGAAAGACTGGCGTGGTGGTCGTGCTGCTTCTGGCAACATCATCCCGTCTTCTACAGGTGCTGCAAAGGCTGTAGGTAAGGTTATTCCTGAACTGAATGGTAAATTGACTGGTATCTCTATGCGTGTTCCGACTTTGGATGTATCAGTAGTTGACCTGACTGTAAACTTGGCTAAACCTGCTACGAAGGAAGCTATCTGCGCTGCCATGAAGGAAGCTGCTGAAGGCGAACTGAAGGGTGTACTGGGTTACACGGAAGATGCTGTTGTTTCTTCTGACTTCCTGGGCTGCACACTGACTTCTATCTTCGATGCAAACGCAGGTGTTTACTTGACCGACACATTCGTTAAGGTTGTATCTTGGTATGACAACGAAATCGGTTATTCTAACAAAGTTCTTGACTTGATTGCTCATATGGCATCAGTTAACTGCTAATTGACAGTTAGAAAATATTAAAGTATAGGCGACTTCCATCAAAGTCGCCTATTTTTTTTGCACTTTTGCGATTTAGTAGCCTCAGTAAGGAGGAAATAACACTAAAATTGCGAATAAAGATGAACAATATACAGGAATCGAATCCGTTTTTGGGAAGATATGACACGCCGCATGGCACAGTGCCCTTTGATAAAATACGTACAGAGCATTATGAACCGGCCATCAAAGAAGGCATCAAACTTCAAAATGAAGAAATTGACGCTCTGATCAATAATCCCGAAGAGCCCAATTTTCAGAACACCATAGCGGCATACGAACGTTCGGGTGAATTGTTGCAACGAGTGCATACGGTATTCGGTAATTTGTTAAGTGCGGAAACCAATGACGATTTGCAAGAGTTGGCCAAAGTCATTATGCCGATGTTCAGCGAACATCATAACAACATCAGCCTGAACAAGGCATTGTTTGCACGCATTAAAAAAGTATATGAGCACCGTGAACAAGAAGATTTGACTAACGAACAACGGCAGTTACTCGATGATGTATATATAGGTTTTGTACGCAACGGAGCCAGCTTAGATGATGAAAAGCAAGAAAAATTCAGAGAGTTGTGCAAAGAACTGAGTCTGCTTGCACTTCAATTCAGCGAAAACAACCTGAAAGAAACCAATGCATATCAATTAGTACTGAAAAAGGAAGAACAACTGGAAGGATTACCAGAAAGTATCATCGAAATGGCCGCAGAAACGGCTCATGAGAAAGGTTTGTCCGAAGGTTGGGTATTCACCTTACAAGCTCCCAGTTATATACCTTTCATGAAATACTCCACCAACCGGGAGTTGCGCCGCGAGCTATACATGGCTTACAATACGAAATGTACCCATGACAATGCATACAACAATAAGGAAATTGTCAAACGTATTGTCAATGCACATCTGGAATTGGCACAACTTTTAGGCTATACCAATTTTGCTGAATACAACTTGCAAAGGCGCATGGCAGAAAATAGCGAGAACGTTTATAAACTTTTGGACCAACTGCTTGATGCCTATACACCCACAGCCCAAAAAGAATATGACGAAGTACAGAAATTGGCTCGACAATTGGCTGGCGATGATTTTGAATTAATGCCATGGGATTGGAGTTATTATTCACATAAACTGAAAGACAGCAAATTCCAACTGGATGATGAAAAATTACGCCCCTATTTTGAACTAAATAAAGTGAAAGAAGGCGTATTTGGATTGGCTACCCGCCTATATGGCATCACGTTCCATCCAAATCCGGATATCCCTGTATACCACAAAGATGTGGAAGCTTTCGATGTGTTTGACAAAGATGGAAGTTTCTTAGCCGTCCTTTACACCGATTTCTACCCCAGACCCGGCAAACGTTCAGGAGCTTGGATGACAAGCTATAAAGAACAATGGAAAGATGAACAAACCGGAGAAAATAGCCGTCCACACGTTTCCATCGTAATGAACTTTACCAAACCCACCAAAGAAAAGCCGGCTTTACTAACATTTGATGAAGTCACAACTTTCTTGCATGAATTTGGTCATAGTCTGCATGGTATGTTGGCCAATTCCACTTATTCCAGCCTCAGTGGCACTAATGTCTATTGGGATTTTGTGGAACTTCCCTCACAGTTCATGGAAAACTATGCTACCGAAAAAGAATTTTTACATACTTTTGCCCGTCACTACCAAACAAATGAACCTATACCAGACGAATCTATCCAGAGTATCATTGACTCCGCCAATTTCAATGCAGCTTACCTCTGCCTGCGCCAAGTGAGCTTCGGATTGCTCGATATGGCGTGGTACACCCGCACCACCCCATTTGAAGGTGATGTGGAAGCATATGAACAACAAGCGTGGAAAAAAGCACAAATAACCCCACACGTACCCGGCACCTGTATGAGCGTTCAGTTCTCACACATCTTTGCTGGAGGGTATTCAGCTGGATATTATAGCTACAAATGGGCAGAAGTACTCGATGCAGATGCTTTCTCATTATTTAAACAAAAAGGTATTTTCGACCAAGAAACGGCAACTTCTTTTCGTGAAAACATTCTTTCAAAGGGAGGAACTGAGCCTCCTATGGCCTTGTATGAACGTTTTCGTGGACAAAAGCCTACAATTGATGCGCTGTTAATTAGGAATGGTATTAAAAAAGAAAAATGATGATAAGAAAAATAAGTTCAGCAATTGTACTATCATTCATCCTCATTACTTTGATGGGATGTAATACGGAAGATGACGTATTAGAAATTTTCTTGGGTAAAACCTGGAAATTAACCTATATTGCAACGGAAGATTCGCATGCTCCTTTTGACTTTTGGGGAGATGGAAAAAGTGGTGAACATTATGCAGAAGCTTTAGAAGGAGAAAATGCATTTATTCTTAACTTCGAAGGTACTGACCTTAATGGGACAACCGGAGGTACTTTTAATGCCCGTGCCCTTACAGCTACAATCAACGGCAATTGGAATGCCAACGGTGATAGTAAAGACATGACAACCAATAATGTCGAAGTCAGTCACTCAGAAAGTAATGCATTGGCACAAGCTTTTATACGAGGGTTACAAAATGCTATCCGCTACGGAGGAGACAGCAGCAACCTCTATATTTATTACGAAGATAATGACAATACAATCAAACGAATGAATTTTATAGCACGATAATCGATGATGGACAACCAAGTAAAACAAGAAGTACTGGACAAACGATATATACGCATGGCCAACATTTGGGCGGAAAACTCATATTGTAAACGCCGACAGGTAGGTGCATTGATTGTGAAAGATAAGATGATTATCTCCGATGGATACAACGGAACTCCTGCTGGTTTTGAAAATATATGCGAAGATGAAAACAATGTGACCAAACCTTACGTACTACATGCTGAAGCCAATGCTATCACCAAAATAGCCCGTTCGAACAACAGCAGTGATGGTGCAACCATGTATGTTACTGCATCACCTTGCATCGAATGTGCCAAACTTATTATCCAAGCAGGTATCAGACGAGTAGTTTATTCTGAAAAATATCGACTGGAAGACGGAGTAGAATTGCTAAGACGTGCAGGCATTGAAGTTATTTATCTGAAAACCGAATAAAGCAAATAATAAATATGAGAACAAACAGTTCATTTCGATTTACGCCGCTCATCATCGCCATTAGCGTTGTGGTCGGAATTTTAATTGGCACCTTTTATGCCAAACACTATGGAGGAAATCGTTTAGGCATCGTCAATGGTTCATCCAACAAATTAAATGCACTTCTGCGCGTCATCGACGACCAATATGTAGATACGGTAAATATGAACGACTTGGTGGAAAAAGCAATGCCACAGATATTGGCAGAGTTGGATCCACATTCAACTTATATTCCTGCACAAAAGCTTGAAGAAGTCAATTCAGAACTGGAAGGTAGTTTTAGCGGAGTCGGAATTCAATTTACCATTCAAGAAGATACCATCCACGTGAATAGTGTTGTCGCCGGAGGACCTGCCGAAAAAGTGGGTGTTATGGCCGGTGACCGTATTGTCCGAGTGGACGATAGTTTATTCGTAGGTAAGACACTGACCAACGAGAAGGCAATGCGTACTCTGAAGGGACCCAAGGGAAGTCAAGTGAAATTAGGAATTAAACGTGCAACGGAAAAAGAATTACTTGATTTTGTCATTACACGTGGGGATATTCCACAGAATACCATCAATGCTGCCTATATGTTGAATAATGACTTTGGCTATATTCAAATCAGTAAATTTGGTCGAACGACCCATGTCGAATTGTTGAATGCCATTGCTCAGTTGAGCCATCAGAATTGCAAGGGATTGGTTATTGACCTGCGCGAAAATACAGGAGGATACATGGAAGCTGCCATCCGGATGGTGAATGAATTTCTGTCAGAAGGTAAACTGATAGTCTATACACAAGGGCGTAAATATCCCCGAACCGAAGAATATGCCAATGGGACAGGAAGTTGCCAAAACATGCCTCTTGTAGTACTCATTGACCAAGGCTCTGCTTCAGCCAGTGAAATTTTTGCCGGAGCCATTCAAGACAATGATAGAGGTACTATCGTAGGATTACGTTCTTTTGGAAAAGGATTAGTACAACAACCCATCGACTTCAGCGACGGTTCAGCCATCCGTTTAACCATTGCACGCTATTATACTCCATCTGGACGTTGCATTCAACGTCCTTATGAAAACGGAAACGATAGTAAGTACGAAATGGACTGGTTGACACGTTATGAACATGGCGAGTTCTTCTCCAAGGATAGTGTAAAACTGGACAAGAGCATGCGTTATTCTACTTCACTCGGACGTCCGGTTTATGGAGGAGGAGGCATTATGCCAGATGTATTCGTTCCACAAGACACAACCGGCGTTTCGTCCTACCTAATAGAAGTTGGAAATAAAGGTTTACTCATCCAGTTCTGCTTCCAATACACAGACCATAACCGTGCCAAGTTAAGCGAATTTGAGAATGAAGAGACTTTACTTAGCTATTTGAAACAGCAAAATATCGTTGAACAATTTGTGCATTTTGCAAGTAGCAAAGGAGTAAAAAGACGTAATCTACTGATTAACAAATCGCGTAAACTATTGGAAAAAAGCCTTTACGGAAATATCATTTACAACATTCAAGGACAAGAACCTTATATTCGTTACATCAATCAAAGCGATGCAACTGTATTAAAAGCCTTGGAGATTTTGGAACAAGGTAAAGCTTTTCCCCAAGCACCGGATGAAACGGAGGATATGATAAAAGAAAAAAATAATGAACAAAAAAGAACTGCGCAAGTATGTGGCAGAGTTAAAAACCCTGAACGCAGCTTTCGTTATGCAGCTATCGGCTGAAATAATGGAACTCCTCGAAAAACATCCGGTTTTTAAAAAAGCCCATACCTTACTATTATACCACTCACTTCCGGATGAAGTTAATACACATGACTTCATCCGGAAGTGGAGTACACAAAAACATATCCTGCTACCGGTTGTTACGGGTAACGAGCTTGAATTGCGCTGGTATACCTGTCCATCCGGCTTGCAAATAGGAGCATACGGTATTGAAGAACCGGTTGGAAAAGCGTTCACTGATTATCCTGCAATAGACTTAGCTATTATACCAGGGGTAGCATTCGACCGAAAAGGTAATCGTTTAGGGCGTGGGAAAGGATATTATGACCGTTTGCTTCCTTTAATGCCATCTACCTATAAAATAGGAATATGCTTTCCTTTCCAATTATTGGAGGAAATTCCAACTGAACCTTTCGACATCTGTATGAACGAAATTCTAACCTTAACTTAACGACAGAAAAGCTTATCATAAAATTTTTTTAAATGGACACACATAATATGCCCCCATATCGGTTACCCGAATTGAAAGAACGATGCCTTCCTACAACTTGCAGGGAAGAAGTATGCAATCTATTAAACCAAATCTACGGATACGAACGATTTCGCGAACTGGAAATATATGATAACTTATTTAAAGGAAAAGAAAAGTTGTCCATTTCACAAGGTCAATTGATAGAACATGTCATACAGGAGGCTGAGAAGGTACAAGCTCAAACAAAGCATCCTGATAATATTTTACTGACAGCACCTACCGGATCGGGTAAATCATTACTCTTTCAACTTCCGGCTATCTATTTGGGAAAAAAACATCATTTACTTACACTAGTCGTTTCTCCCTTAAAAGCATTGATTGTTGACCAAGTGGAAAGCTTACAAGATTTAGGATACTCAAGGGTAGCCTACGCTTCATCTGACCTGTCACCCGAACAAAAACGGGAAGTTTATCGTCAAGTGCGTGAAGGTGAAGTCGACCTGTTTTACTTATCTCCCGAGTTACTATTGTCATATGACATAAAACACTTTATCGGTGAACGAAACATTGGCCTGGTGGTTATCGATGAAGCACATACAGTAACGACATGGGGGAAAGAGTTTCGTGTGGATTATTGGTTCTTAGGGCGTTACTTAACCAATTTAAAACAAACATTAGGATATGATTTCCCATTATTCGCCTTGACAGCCACAGCTGTATGGAATCCGGCCGGAAATAACGATATGGTATTTGAAACCATCCGTTCACTTCAAATGGAACCCTGCGTATTGTATATTGGCACAGTAAAACGTCACAACATCGGTTTTGATATTCGGCAATTAAAAATGGAAGAAGGGGAAACCTATGATAAAGCCAAACAACGCACCATCGCAACCCGAGTTGAAGATTTTCTAAACGGCCATAAGACTTTACTTTATTATCCCTTTGCAGGAGGGATAGACATGCGATTGAAATCATGGGTAAAACCCACAGACTGGTCACTTGTTTCCTCCTATTACGGCAGAAAAGATAAGAACCAGAAAGCAGCCATCGTAGAAGCTTTCAAAGAAGGAAGTAAACGCCTGATTGTAGCTACTAAAGCTTTCGGGATGGGGATTGACATCAGCGATATCGACCGGGTATATCATGTAGCTCCGTCAAGTACATTTGTAGACTATATTCAAGAAATAGGTCGTGCAGCTCGCGATTCCAATGTTCAAGGCATTTCTTCTACTGATTTTCACGAACGTGACTTTTACTACATGAATCGTCTGCACCAGCTGGGAGCTATTGCACAGGAACAATTAGCCCTGATTTTGCATAAACTGATAGAAGTTTATCACATGAAAGGATGCAAAAATGAGATGTTAATCTCTTTATCTGATTTCGAGTTTGTGGTAAAACTTCCGCGAATGAAAAGCAAACTGGAATATGAAGCAGAACTAGGACAACTAATTAAAACAGCTTTGTTATGGCTGGAGGACGATATTGCTAAACGATATGGAAGCATGTTACTGGAAGTAACGCCACAGAATCTGTTAGTCGAAGGCTATATACAGGACAAAACAAGCGATGTCTTTGCTCGCGAATATGCCGACTATCTGACGAAAGTGGAAGGTGCAGAAGGAGTTTATTTGGCTCGCCTCGATCGGTTATGGGAAGAGCGTTTTCCCGAGTTAGGTTACAAAGAATTCAAACAGAAACTGAATAACGGTACTCTGTGTGAAGGTTCCCGGGCTGTCTCAGTGGGTAAACATGAAGTATTGTTGAAAGAAGATGCTGAGTCATTAAGAAAACGTATGGATGCATTGTTCAAAAGTTTGATCAACCTACTGAAAGGAGCTCTGTTGAAAAACAAAGGGCGCTTTGACGAAGATGACTTACGGGCAGTCTTTGCCGAACACAATATGGATGTGCGTTCGGCAAAGCGTTTCATCGGTTCATTGCTCGAGAGTCGTATCGAAGAAGGACGAAGTGTAAGCTACATTAGCAGCCAAAAGAAAAAAGAATCCAATGAATTATCATTCACCGTTACCCGAGGTTTTGACTTGTTACTTTCACGCTATCAAAAACTGTTTACCCAACGCATCAAAGGGAATAAAGGAGACAGACTTCAGTTTTATTGTACCCCTTTCTCTGACTTAAATATGATGCTCAACCTTCTCTCCATGCTCGGAGGATTGTCATTTAGTGTGGCTGGTGGAGGGACTCCTTGTGTCCATGTCCGCTTTAATAATCCTGAGCAATTAGAACAATTAGCTTCATCCGGCGATTACCGTAATCTGATACTCGATGCCAACGAACATATCTTCCAAGAACAAATCGACCTATTCAATTTGTTCTTCGGAACCGATCGTTTGGATGACGAACAACGTTGGAATTTCATCGAAGATTATTTTACAGGTACATCAGTAGACGAGTTAAAAGAGAAATACAGTAGCTAAAATGACGAAAGGCAAGCAGTCGTTTTACCGACTACTTGCCTTGTGGTGGTGATTCCGCTGCGATTCGAACGCAGGACCCACGCCTTAGAAGGGCGTTGCTCTATCCAGCTGAGCTACGGAACCATCCTTAATTGCGGTGCAAAAGTACACTTTTTTGTTTAAACTACAAATTTTTATTTGGAAAATTATATCATGTATTTATTATTTTGATGCTAACGTGACTGATAAACAATGCGATTCGTGTTATCACCAAATAGATTGTCGCCTAAAGTGGTGATTCGGTTTCCAGTAGCTAAAACTTGTCTGAGTCGGTCACACCCAATGAAAGCTCCGTATTCAACGGCCGATACATTGGAAGGCAGAATGAGTGTACCGGCTAAACGTCCACAACCGCTGAAGGCACGTTGGCCTATACTTTTTAATCCATGCGGCAGGACAACATGAAGCAGGTACTTCTTTTGGGTAAATGTGTACTCAGGGATGTGAGTGGCATTACATTTCTCCATGTTCACTGACACGAGATTGGGCATATAGTCACGCAGCAGTTTGAAATCGGCTTCGTCCATTTTTCCTTCTATCGTCAGAAAATTAACTTCTTTAGGTTGGATACCATCATTTAGTAACTTACTGGCCAAACTTTCCATCTTCCCTATTTGCACATGAACCGATAAAGGTTCGCCTTCGATGAAAGCAAAATTTTCCCACCGGTTCTTACTACGGTATTCATCAGTAGTGCCCAATGGGATAAAAACAGCAGTAATGCTATCGGCCAATGCATCGGCAAAGAGATTGGGAGCTTTTTTCTTCCTGATCTGGCATATCTTCAAGTGAGTGCAACCTTTAAATGCTCCATCTTCAATATTTTTGGTTTTATCCGAAAGTATGACTTGTTGTAATGTCTCTTTCCCTTGGTAAGTACTATCGTTTATTTGTTGGCAAAAAGCATAAGCCGGTATGCAGTTGGCCGGATAGACGTAAAACTTAGAGGGATATGTACCGTTTTTCCCCGCGTAGGTACTGATGGTAGCGTTTGAGATATCAAGAGTTTGCAAGGAGGTAAATTCATCTCGCAAGTGTCTGAAATCTACGGCATTGATTTTTCCCTGTAGGGTCAAATGAGTTATTCGATTGGCTTCCTCCTCGGTCAATAGTTCGACCAATGTGCCAGCTTTAGGTACATAGTATGTCTTCTTTTCCTGTGCAAAAAAGCTGGTGGTAGCACATAGGCCGGCAATCAATAAAATGAGTGTTTTTTTATTCATGTCTTTCTTAATTTAGTTGTGTTTCCAACGGCCAAAGGTAGAAAGAATTTAGCTTTGTTGGGTAGAATAATCGTTATTCTTACTAAATTTGTCCCGAAATATATAGTAATATACCTTATGAAACAATCTCTCGACTTGAATGAGACACGTTCAAGACTTTCCCTTGCCAAGTCTTGTCGGAATCTGCTGTTGGAAATTATCGTATTTCTTCTCGTATTTTGTGTAATAGAAGTCCTTTTGTTGATATTGGCAGGCTTCCTCATGGGAGGTGCTGGAGAAATTTCCCAACTGAACATGTTTTTGATGCAGTCGGTTTCCGTAATAGCTTGTGTGGGAGCCGTATATGCAGTCTATCGTTGGAGGCACATACCGATATCTCATCTTGGTTTTTCATTGCGCGGATATGACATGGAATGTCTCATGGGGATGATTATGGCCATACTGATTTACGCTCTCGGTTTTGTGATTATGATTCTGTCCGATACCGTCAGGTTTGAAGGAGGGATGACCTTTTATCCAATCCCCTTATTGCAGTGGTTCTTTTACTTTCTGTTAGTTGCTGTATTTGAAGAAGTGATGTGCCGGGGCTTCCTGCTTGGGCGAATGATAGATGCAGGCATCAATAAGTTTGCAGCTCTTGCTTTATCGTCAGCCTTGTTTGCGGGACTTCATTTGGCCAATCCTAACATGTCGGCCTTGCCCGTCGTCAATTTATTTTTGGCAGGTGTGTTGCTTGGCTCTAACTATATCTATTCGCGTAATTTGTCTTTTGCCATTATGATGCATTGGTTTTGGAATTGGCTTCAAGGGCCTGTAATAGGATTCTCTGTCAGTGGTATGGATATCAGTTCTCAGGAAACCGTCATACATTGGAAACCAGTTGGTTCTGAACTTATTAACGGAGGAGATTTCGGTTTTGAAGGTTCATTGATTTGTTCACTCCTGATGGTGATAAGCATTATTTGCATAGTTAGCTATCATGAACGTAAAGGTGAAAGAAGGAGTAAGAGAAACCATAGACTTTTTATCTGAAAGATTTTCGTTATCTTTGCAAAGTCGATTTTAAAAAGGAGATAATCAAAAATGGACACTTTATTAAAAGAAACTGTAAATGCTGCAGTCAATTCCCGTTATCCGGGCATGAACCTTGAAGGCAGACGACAGATTGAACAAATACTTGAACGACGTGATTTTGAAAAAGGCGAACTGCTTTTGTCCGAAGGGCAAGTTAGCCAAAACATGGTTTTAATTGGAAAAGGAATGATCCGTCAGTTTTATTATAAGAATGGGAAAGACATCACAGAGCATTTCTCTTATGAAGGTTGCATTGCAATGTGCATTGAAAGCATGTTGAAGCAAGAACCTACACGACTGATGATTGAAGCCTTGGAAGATGGAACTATCTATCTGTTGCCTTATAAGAAATTAATGCTGTTGACAGAAGTTTCATGGGAGGTTAATCTGTTTTATCGCAAAGTATTGGAATATTCGCTCATCAATTCGCAGGTGAAAGCCGACTCGTGGCGCTTCGAGACGGCTCGCGAACGTTACAACCATTTGCTTCAATTACAACCGGAAGTCATTAAGCGGGCTCCTTTATCTCACATCGCTTCTTATCTGCTGATGACACCTGAAACATTGAGCCGTGTACGTTCGGGTGCTTTATGACCCGAACAAACGGACATAGTCGCGTCGAGCAGCTTGTTCCACCCATCCTTCCGGAATGAACTTCCATTGGTTCAAGGCTTTAGGGCGGATAGTCTGCATTTGCTCAATGTACTGCATTAGGTAGTAACGTAAATCTTTATCAGTAGAGGCAATAATGCGGCTTTTCAATTCTTCTTGCGGAATACCTGCTCCTTGGGTCAACAACTCTCCCCCACCATTTCCCCGATAGGAATTCACCGCGACTTTATACATCTTATCCAATTCGAAAGGAGTGCCATCTGCCATACTGATGATGGATACTTTCTCCCCCGCCGGTTTGGTCACGTCTACGGTATAGATGATGCCAGCCGCTGAATCGAAATTATAGCTGGCATGTTGGAACCGAGCACGGTCTTCGGCTCCCGGACGAGGTTCTTTGCGCAAGAGGAGAAGGTCGTCTTCTGCTGATTGCATGCGATTGGTCCATTGGGCGTATGACATCTCGAGTGCACCTAAGATTTCACGACCCGATAGTTGCATGGTGTAGAGCATGTTTTCGTACTTGTACAAATTGAACATATCGCTCACGTAGATATCTCCGGCGCGAATCTCTGCATCAAACGACAAAGGAGCAGCCAGAGAAATATCAGCATGCGTAATGTCGAGTTGCAAGCTGTGGATGAGGTCAATGAAGGCGGAAGAACCGAAATAGGCAGGTCGCGTGGAAATGGTTTTGGTCAGGACACCTATTTTCTTGGATACAAACTGACTGACTGCATCCAGTTGGGGATTAAAGCGATGGAGAAAAGCTGCGTCCGGTTCGTAATCTTCCATAGCAACCAAGCGGCCTTCTATCTGCTTGTCGACGACTTTATGGGATTGAAGCCGTAGGGTAATTTCCACTTCTCCCACCATCCGGGCACTATTGGCCGGATTGATAATCAGGACGGAATCACCTGCGACGTTAATCACCTTCTCGCAGGCTAAGGCATGGTCGTGCCCCATCATCACCACATCAAAGCCGGGCACACGCCGGGCTATATCGGCCGAAGCATTTTCATTATACTTCCCGTTCAGTACGTAGGCTTGTTTACCCGAATGAAACAGACCCACCAACAAGTCCGGACGTTCGGTCTCCCGGATGGTTCTTACCCATCGGCGTGCCGTTTCCTCCATATCGTCGAAGCGGAGGCCTTGCCACAAATTCTCTGAAAGCCAAGCAGGAATGGCCGGAGTTATCATTCCCAATACGGCTATTTTTATTCCCTCCCGTTCTATCATGATATAAGGTGGGAAATGTGCCTTTCCTGTAGAAGTCTCAATAATATTAGCCCCCAAGATGGGAAAGTCGCAATCCTTGGTCCAGCGGTCGAATACGCCACGTCCGGTTTCTACATCGTGATTGCCCATGTTGCCGGCATCGTACCTCATATAGTTCATCATGTCGGCACACAGGTGGGTGGAAACGGTGTCGATGTAGTTATAATAGTAGGCCGAAGGTTGTCCCTGCAAGATGTCCCCGTTATCCAGCAGAATCAAGTTGCCACCATACTTCCGGCGTTCTTGGGTCAGATAGGTCTGCACGCGTGGGAGTCCTCCTTCGGAAGCTTGCCTGAGCATAAAGTCATAGGACGAATAGTTGCCATGCACGTCGCTTGTTTCTATCAGCTTCAGTTTTACTTCACGTTCCTGTGCTCCCGCTTGAAGGACGAGCAGCAGGCAAAGGAATATCGAATAATACTTTCTCATGGGATGAACATTTATTTGCCGACAAAGATAGCAAATTTTTCCAAATCCTCGCAGCGTGCCGGTCTATGGCAACTCCAGTACTTGCACAGAATGTCTCTTTTCTTCTATCGGGAGAGCGACTTTCCTTCTACCTTTGCCTCGTCTTTATCCGGACAGGTCATATGAACCCGGCTTCGGTTCACCTCGAACCAAACCTTGGTTCACGTTGAACCAGGATTTAAAATCAACTGGTTCACTTACCTATCTGTGAGACAATAACTTATATATAAACAATTCACCAACCCATTATCATAAGAAAATGAAAGAAATCGATCCCCAGGAAACAACCCGTGCTTATGCCTTCGAGATGTGGATGAATGCTCCCATGCCGATGATCACGTTCTTCAAAACACTCGATGTAACGCACCTTGTGCGAATCAGTAAAAAGAAAAGATTGAAGTTTACGATGCTGATGTGCGGATGTATCGGGCGGGCGGCCAGTAACATCAACGAGTTTTATATGCTTCCCGCAGACGGTAAACTGATACAATATGAACGCCTAGCCGTATGTACCATCGTAGCCAACCGGATGGGTGAGGTCAGTTCGTGCGACATTCCTTTTTCGGAAGATTGGCATCAGTTTAATGCCGATTACCTCCGACTGACCCAACAAGTTGCAGTGACAGGTCGGAATCATGATTTGCCGGACTGCATGGTTATCGGTACATCCGCCCTTGCCCGATACGAGATAGACGGGGCGGTAGGTATGTACAGCGGAGTTTTCAACAATCCCTTCCTCATCTGGGGTAAATACAAGAAACGTTTCCTAAGGACCACCCTCACCGTATCCTTCCAGTTTCATCATACGCAGATGGATGGAGCACATGCAGCCCGCTTTCTGGACAACCTGCAAAAAGAAATAGAAGGAATGGCTTGAAATTATACTGCGATAATATTTGTTTATCACAAATAATTCCGTAACTTTGTTAAGCCTTGATTCTCAAACGGGGAAAACGAGGTGCGAACTTTTAAAATATTGTATCATGAAAAATGAAATGCCTAAGCTTCCTTATCCGCAGAACGGATTGGAACCGGTCATCAGTGCCGAAACCATTGAATTCCATTATGGCAAACACCTGCAAACTTATGTGACAAACTTGGCAAACCTGACTCAGGGAACAGAATTCGAACAGAAAGAAGTAGAGGAGATAGTGAGTACCGCTCCCGACGGAGGAATCTTCAACAATGCCGGACAGGTACTCAACCATACGCTTTACTTTTTGCAGTTTACCGCTCCGGGAGTTGGTCATACACCCGAGGGTAAATTGGCCGAACTGATTCAACGCGATTTCGGCAGTTTGGAGGAACTGAAGAAACAAATGGAAGAAGCTGCTATTACGCTTTTCGGCTCGGGTTGGGCATGGCTTTCCTTGGATAAAGAAGGGAAATTGCAGATTACGAAAGAAACCAATGCCAACAATCCACTTCGTCAGGGTAACAAGCCGTTACTTTGTATTGACGTTTGGGAACATGCTTACTACATCGACTATCGGAATCGTCGTGCCGATCATGTGAAGAAGCTGTGGGAAATTATTGATTGGCAGGTTATTGCCAACCGATTGTAATAGGAAATGAATTTGCGGTATTGCAGTGCTCTTATTGGAAAGGATAAAATAAAAAGAAAGCTCTTTAATCACTTTGACTAAAGAGCTTTCTTTTTGTTATCAGTAACTTATTTTACAAGTCCTTCCCATGGCAGTTCTTATACTTCTTTCCACTTCCGCACGGACAAGGATCGTTTCGGCCTACCGTTTTCTGAGCACGGATAGGTTCGCGCTTAGGTTGCTCGCGGGTATCGTGTGCAGCAGCTGCCTGCTGATTGGGATCGCTTAAATCTTGCTTCTGCTCACGATACTGACTCATGTCCTGCCGTCGTTCGGGAGCAGCCTGACGTACTTCTTGCGGTTCTTGTACAGGTATTTGTCCACGCATCAGGATGGAGACGGTTTGATTATTGATTTTATCTACCATCGCATCAAACAGATTGACCGATTCCAACTTGTAAATCAACAAAGGATCTTTTTGTTCGTAGCTTGCATTTTGTACCGAATGCTTCAATTCATCCAGTTCACGTAGGTTTTCTTTCCATGCTTCGTCAATGACGTGCAACAAGATGCTCTTCTCGAACGATTTTACAATCTCTTTGCATTCGCTTTCATAAGCGGCCTTCAAGTTGCAGGAAATATTGTAAATACGCTTACCATCCGTAATGGGAATCAAAATGTTCTCGTACATGTGCCCTTGGTTCTCATAGACTTGCTTGATAACCGGATATGCGATTTGAGCCATGCGATCAGTCTTACGTTTGAAAAGTTCCATAGCGGCATCAAATGTTTTTTCTGCCAACTTCTCTTTCTTTTCATTTTTAAATTCTTCTTCACTGAACGGAGCCTCCATAGCCAAAACTTGCAACAAGTCCATTCGGCAATTTTCGTAGTCGGGTGCTTCGATGGCATTGGCACAACGATCCCAAATCATATTTACGATATCCATACCGATACGCTCACCCATCAAGGCATGACGACGTTTGGTGTAAACGACTGTACGTTGTTTGTTCATGACATCATCATATTCCAACAGACGCTTACGGATACCGAAGTTGTTTTCTTCTACTTTTTTCTGAGCACGTTCGATGGATTTGGATATCATACTGTGCTCAATCATTTCGCCTTCCTTAAATCCCAAACGATCCATGACACCGGCAATACGCTCGGATGAGAACAGACGCATCAAATCATCTTCCAACGATACAAAGAAAACAGAGGAACCCGGGTCACCTTGACGTCCGGCACGACCACGCAACTGACGGTCTACACGACGTGATTCATGACGTTCTGTACCAATAATAGCCAAACCTCCGGCTGCCTTTACTTCAGGACTCAACTTGATATCCGTACCACGACCGGCCATGTTAGTAGCGATAGTCACCGTACTGCTTTGTCCAGCCAAAGCTACAATTTCAGCTTCTTTCTGGTGTAACTTGGCATTCAGCACATTGTGAGGTATTTTACGCATGGTCAGCATTTTACTCAACATCTCAGAAATTTCGACCGAAGTAGTACCCACCAAGACGGGACGACCAGCCTGAATCATTTTTTCAATTTCCTCAATGACAGCTTTATATTTCTCACGTTTCGTCTTATATACCCGATCGTTCATATCATTGCGGGCAATGGGACGATTGGTCGGGATAACCACTACATCCAATTTATAAATGTCCCAGAATTCACCCGCTTCCGTTTCAGCCGTACCGGTCATACCCGCAAGTTTATGGTACATACGGAAATAATTTTGCAACGTAATGGTAGCAAAAGTTTGGGTGGCAGCTTCTACCTTTACCCCTTCTTTAGCTTCGATGGCCTGATGCAATCCGTCAGAATAACGACGGCCTTCCATAATACGTCCGGTCTGCTCGTCCACAATCTTCACTTGTCCGTCGATTACTACATACTCGTCATCCTTTTCGAACATGGTGTAGGCTTTCAACAACTGGTTGATGGTATGCACACGTTCCGACTTGATGGCATAATTAGTCAGCAAAGCGTCTTTCTTGGCCAATCGTTCTTCTTCACTGAGTTCTTTCTCGTTTTCCAATTCAGAGAGTTGGGCAGTGATGTCTGGCAAAACGAAGAAAGTGGGGTCAGAAGAGTTACCACTAATCAAGTCTACACCCTTATCAGTCAGATCCACACTATTTAATTTCTCATCAATGACGAAATAAAGCGGATCGGTTACTTCGGGCATACGCTTGTTGTTCTGCTCCATATAAATCTCTTCCGTTTTCAGCATACCAGCTTTGATGCCTTGTTCGCTCAAGAACTTAATGAGCGCTTTATTTTTGGGCAAAGCTTTGTGGCTGCGATAAAGGGCCAAGAAACCTTCTTCCTGTTCCTTTTTGTCGCTCGAAGCAATCAGGCGCTTGGCATCGGCCAAGTATTGGGTAGCCAATTTTTTCTGTGCTTCCACCAGTCGTTCCACCAAAGGGCGCAATTGTTCAAATAGTTGGACTTCACCTCTGGGCACCGGACCTGAAATGATTAACGGTGTACGGGCATCGTCAATCAACACGGAGTCCACCTCATCGACAATGGCATAGTTATGCTGACGCTGTACCAGGTCTTTCGGACTAATGGCCATGTTGTCGCGCAAGTAGTCGAAACCGAACTCATTGTTCGTACCAAAAGTAATGTCAGCCAGATAAGCACGCCGGCGGGCATCAGAGTTAGGCTGATGCTTGTCAATACAATCTACACTTAAGCCGTGGAACATGTAAAGCGGCCCCATCCATTCGGAGTCACGTTTTGACAAGTAATCGTTCACAGTTACGACATGCACTCCGTTACCCGTCAGGGCATTCAAGAATACCGGCAGGGTGGCTACGAGCGTTTTACCTTCACCGGTGGCCATTTCGGCAATTTTACCTTTATGCAGTACGACGCCTCCGAACAATTGCACATCATAGTGTACCATATTCCAAGTAACTTCATTACCACCTGCCATCCAGTGATTTTGATAGATGGCTTTGTCACCTTCGATGCGTACAAAGTCTTTGGTGGCGGCTAAGTTGCGATCGAAATCGTTGGCGGTCACTACAATCTCTTCGTTCTCAGCAAAACGTCTGGCGGTTGATTTTACGATAGCAAAAGCTGTAGGCAATACCTCATCGAGCGCCTTTTCGTAAATCTCTAATATTTCTTTTTCAAGCTTGTCTATTTGAGCAAAAAGTGCTTCACGTTTTTCCAGTTCTGTATTCTCTACCGAGGCTTTCAGTTCGTCTACTTTAGCACGTTGTGTTTCGGCCGAACGGCGAATGTAGGCTTTCAATTCTTCGGTTTTAGCACGCAGGGCGTCATTGTTCAGCTTGTCAATTTCCGGATAGGCTGCTTTTACCTTGTCTACCCATGGCTGGATTTCTTTCATGTCACGAGTCGATTTGTTACCAAAAATTGAACTTAAAAATTCATTAAATCCCATTTTATATACTTTGTTTTATTTATTAGCTTATGATTGACAGATGTTTTTTGTGTGTGCAAAGGTACAAAAATCACCTAAGAGACACACTATTTCTCTTCATTTTTTCCTCCACTGAAAAACTTAGAGTTCAAAAGGATGAGAAGTACATCCGTTGGGAGCACGGATGCGCATCACATGGCACAAGGTGGGAGCAATGCGGTCTGTACAAACCGGAGTCTGAATTTTTTCCGCTTTGATAGTACCACCCAGCCATATCAAAGGAGTTGACGTTACGCCTGCGCGGACGGCTGGATTTTCGTTACTGTTTTCTTGCATAATGCTCCATCCGGGCAATACTTCAATGAGTAAATCGCCCGAACGTTTGCGATGGTAACTGTTTCGGATGCGGTCCATACGGGGAGACCACGAACCGAGCAGTAAAGTATGGGAAGAATAAACCTTGTCGACTCCGCTGAATTGAACTAAGAAGGCGGCAGATTTATTCAGAATTTCAGTCAGGTCCAGCTGTTTGTTTTCGATGAGCTGGTGATTCAGATAGATTTGTTGGTCATAAAATGTTTCCACATATTGCCCAGCACCATAAGTAGCCATCAGATACATGTTGAGCAAGGTGGCGCAACGGTTCAAGTGAAACTCTCCGCCAGGTATGCGATAAAGACCAATGTCAGCGGGTTCGGGGTCGGCATAACCGGTAGAGGCAACACAAAGCACCACCCGGCCGAGGCCAATCTTTCTGTCCAGCATGTCAAGCAGGTTGGCTATGGCATGGTCGAGCCGCACATACGTGTCCTGCATCTCCATGGCACATTCGCGGATGCTGCGGTGATTGTAATTGCCGGCATAATAAGTGAGGGACAATAAGTCCGGAATCTCATCCATCCCCATCCCGCTCTTATCCAATAATTCTTGAGTCAGCAAATTCACCTCATCGTTAGCCATGGGACTGACGACAAATCGGCGGAATTTGTTTTCCCGTTCGTTATTAAACAGGTATTTAAAAGCTTCTGTTCTCCACTCTGGCAAGAATTTATAGGAAGCTGCCGGATGGACAGGTGTCCAAGCGAGATCCTTTATGCGGAAATCGACTGAACAAGAATCATTATATTTATTCAGCCATTCGGGAAACTCATTGTAATAGGTCGTTCCACACCATTTGCCTGTACTTGGATTAATCCAGAACGCTCCATCTCCCGCATGTCCAGCCCCTAAGATAGCAGCATCGCGGTAAGGAGCTATGGCATATACCTTTCCAACATTACGGGTGGCTATTTTAAGCTCGTCGGCAATCGTCGATGTCAATAGCAACGAAGGCGAACTGTTTTGCTCTGTATAATAACCCATGAAGTTCGGATCGTCCACACAACTACGTGGCGTCAACGTAGACACGTCCATCCATCGGTTGGCTATGATACCATGAGTCGAAGGAGAACAACCTGTATAAATAGTGGCAATGCCCGATGAACGATCTGGCTTATCGAAAGGCATCTCGGCCTGACGGAAAACTTTTCCTTCGCGTAACAGGCGTTTGAAACCTCTTTCACCATAGAGCGATGAGAAAGCTTCCAGATAATCCGTGCGTAACTGGTCGATAGTCAGCGTCACAACCAATTGAGGAGGAGTTGTTGCAAGTTGTGCATGCAATCCCCCAAAGGTTAATAGCAATATGGAAGTTATCAGCCCTTTCTTCATCGTTTGGTTTGTTTGCGATAAATAATGATACTATTTGCCGAACGTACCAGCAAACATAGTGCCAAAGGTAATATGGCCGGATGAATATTTTGCGGTATGACACCCCAAAACACTATAAATAGTGTTAAAACAACGAAGTTCGCGCACATATAGTAGCTGAGACGTCGTTTGATAACCTTATAAAGCATAAAAGGCAAAACAAACAAGTGCAGCGGATGGAGCACGAACAACAGATAGTTGGGGTTGACGGTCGGATGTTGTGAGAAGAAAGACAAAAGGAACAGAAAACATCCGCCTATACCTGCCAACAGGAAAAGAATCAGGTCAATGCCCCACCAAACTTTGCCTTTGCGAAGTCCCCAAAGTGTCACGATCACTATCAGGACAAGAAGCAGAAGGGAAGCTTGCAATGGAGTGGGAACAAAGGAACCCACTTCTTTCGCCTCTTCCGGAATGCGGACAATTTGTTCCGTCGCGCTCACCAGAGGAATGGATGCCACGCCTGCAGAGTCCGTCAACATGGCAGTTGCCATGAAATCTTTCAGATAAAAGGGAGCGAACATCATTTGTCGGCGGTTGATAGGACGGTCGGCCAAACTTCCCAGACAGAAATCAATGCCGAAGCCCGACCAAGGATGGTCTTGGCAATGTTGATGAACAATGTCCCGGAAACTGACTCCCGTATCTGTCATTTCCATGTCTTCCGCATAGTGCAGGCGTTTGCCAATGGCCTTTTCTACTTGGTCACGCGGACGAGTAGCACAATTATCATAGAAGAAATTATATCGGTAAACCCGATTCTCCGGCTTGTAATTCTCTTCCAACTGATAGATGAGCCGTTCCTTCTCTTCTGGGGTCAGGTTCAGCGTCTGTTGCCACACGTCGCGCCCGGTCATCATATATTCTGCCACAAAATGCCGGAAGTCTGTAGCTCCCAACTGATAATCCGTCTCTCCCAAAGTAAAGCGTAAGATAAAGTTCGGAGTATTGAAACTGAACAACCCATAATTGAATACAATATCCAGTCCTTTCCGGGGATTTTCATAACGGATGGCAGTATGTCCGAAGAGGGAATAAATCTCATCACCCGGCCCGCAAGTCAGCAAGCTGAGCCGAATTCCGTCATCCTTCGGCTGTGTTTTTTCTTCAGCCGCCCGCAACGGAAGGCTGCACAACCAACATCCTATTATAATAAAGGTATAAATGATTCGTCGCATATCTTTGTACGGATGCCACACAAAGGGGCACTTTCAATTAGCCGGGCAAAGATACGAAACTTCTGGAATAGGACAAGGACATCAGGATATTTTTCAGGCATGACCTCCTGTTAGTATTGTTTTTTTTGTTCATTTTTTCATTCACAAGTTAGTCTATCTATAGCTTTTTCTGCTTCTTCCAATCCTTGTTCAGCTGCTTTCCGATACCAATTTATGGCTTTTTCGTTACTTTGTTCTACGCCTCGTCCACTTTCGTACATATATCCCAAACTGTATTGAGCATAATTAAGATTTTGTTCAGCTGCCTTTCGATACCATTTAACGGCTTCCATGTCATCTTGTTCGGTGCCTTGACCATATTGATACATAAATCCTAAGTTGTATTGTGCACCGGCATATCCTTGTTCGGCTGATTTACGATACCACTTCACAGCTTCCATATAATCGGATTCGACGGCTAACTCGTTTTCATACATATATGCCAAATAACATTGTGCACGCGCATGCCCTTGTTCGGCCGCTTTTTGATACCATTCCATAGCTTTTGTATAATCTTGTGTAACTTCTTGACCTAAATAACACATTACACCCAGTTGAAATTGTGCCTCAGCTTCACCAGCTACAGCTTGTTTTATCACTTCATTCAAATCATATTCTTCCATCATAGGAATACTTTTTTAATTGTTAAAACCGTTTTCTAGTCACCCAATAGGTATAGTCAAGGCATATAAGTGCGTGGGCTCACGAATATATATGAAATGGCCGATGAACTTATATGAAATGGTCCACGAATATATAAGAAATTTTGGCAGTATACGACTGACAAGATGGCAGGTCTTTGGAGGCTCCATTTACATTTAATGTGCTGGGTGATTTCTTTAAATGTACTGCTCCATGACATTAAATGTAAAGCCCCTCAACAAACCTTCTTACAAAATGCGAATTCGGGAGGAGAAAAAGTAGAAAATAAAACGGGCTGTCCGCCCCCATGAATAAGACAGCCCGAATAAAAAAACACAAAGAATGTTCCCAATTATAATTCAATGACCAACGATTCACGCGGAGCCATTTTCAAATCTTCGTTGAAAGAGATGAGTTTGCCGCTAAGAATGTCTTTCCCTTGCGGAGTATCTTTCAAGATTTCCCGATAGAACTTCAAGGGAACGGTGGTCTCGGCATCCGTACCGTTCAGCATCACAAAGACGGTCTTGCCTTCGTATTGGCGGGCGTAAGCATAGACACCATTTTGTACCATAAACTGCGTCATGCTGCCTTTGGCTATGACTTCGTTGCCTTTGCGCCAGTTCAGAATGGTTTTATAGAAATCGTAACACTCGTTTTGCAAGGAAGTACGCCCTTCTGCGGTGAAGGCATTTTGCTTATCGCCTGCCCAGCCGCCGGGGAAGTCTTTACGTACATAACCGTCGCTCTTGGCCTTGACGCCGTTCATCATGACTTCCGTACCATAGTAAAGCTGCGGGATGCGTCGTGTGGTGAGCAGCAGGGTGGTGGCCTGTTTTAGCATGGCCAGATTTTGTCCTTCACCCAGGAAACGGTCGGTGTCATGGTTTTCAATAAAAGCAAGCACACTGGCGGGATTGGGATAGAGGTAATCGTACACGAAGTTGTTGTACACGCGGTCGAGTCCTTTGAACCAGGTCTCGGTTTGTTCGTTCTTAGCGATGTTGATTTTATCGTAGAAACTGAAGTCCATCACCGTTTTCAGATTGCTATTGCGCGGAGCGGAAAGTTTAGAATCCTTTTGCCACCAAGCGGTATAAGCCGGTTCAGTCACCCAGGTCTCACCCACCGTGTTGTAATTGGGATATTCTTCATTCAATTCTTTCATCCATTGACTCATACCGTCGTAGTCAGCATAAGGATAGGTATCCATGCGAATACCGTCGATATTGGCATATTCAATCCACCAGAAACTGTTCTGGATGAGATAGCGCAGCACGTGCGGGTTCTTCTGATTAAGGTCCGGCATGGAGGGGACAAACCAGCCATTGTTCATCTGGTCGAAATCATACTGCGACACATAGGGATCGACGTGCGGCGTCAGCTTGAATGAGGTTTGCACGAAGTTGTTTTGATGGTCGGGATTGTTGAACCAATCCTTCGAAGGCATGTCCTTAATCCACACATGGTCTACACCGCAATGATTAAAAATCATGTCCATCACGATTTTGATGCCACGCTGATGAGCCTTTTCAATCAGTTGGCGATATTCTTCGTTGCTACCGAAACGGGGGTCTACTTTATAATAGTCCGTCGTGGCATATCCGTGGTACGAACCTCCCTGCATATTGTTTTCCAATACGGGAGTGAACCATAGAGCTGTTACCCCCAAATCGGTGAAGTAATCCAAATGTTGTTCGATACCGGCCAAGTCTCCTCCATGTCGGGCATTCGGGTCATTGCGGTCTACTTTGGCATCGAGCATGCCATCCACCTGGTCATTGTCCGGATTGCCGTTGGCAAAGCGGTCGGGCATCAGCAGATAGAGTGCATCCGAAGCATCGAAACCTTTGTGTTCGCTTCCCTTCATGGCACGGGCTTTCAGTTCATACGTTTGTGTGCTTTGTTGCTTACCGACGGTGAAGGTCAACGGCATTTTACCGGGCTTCACGTTTTTGTCCAGTTTCAAATAGACCAGCAAATAATTGTTGCTTTCCAACTTGACAGTACTGCTCAAAGACACACCGGGATAATCTACACTGACCCGTGCATCTCCGATACCTTCCCCATAGACCATAAGTTGCAATTCAGAGTTTTGCATTTGGGTATACCAGAAAGGCGGATCGATTTTAGTGACATTAACGCCCGCATAACTACCGAGCGAAAGGAGCATGGCTCCTAATACAGAGAAAATTTTTTTCATGATAACTGTTTTTTGGTTATTCTTTTTTTGTTGGCACTAAAGTAGAACAAATGGCGGAGAAACATGGATTTTCTTCGCCATTCTTGTACAGATAGCTTATGCAAACGTTTGTTCTCAAGGGGCTATCAGGAGAGTGTCGACTCCGTCTTTCGTCCTTCCTTTGAAGAAGTCTTCCACCTTTTTCCGCTTCTGCAAGTCTTCCAGCCAGCGTTCGGCAGCATTATAACGGTTGTTCTCGTTGATAATGACAGTACCATCTTCCGCAACTTCCTGAGGAAGGTTTCGACTGCCTTCGGGACGAGTCTTAATATAGGCTTTCAGATACTTCTCCGTGGCCTCGAAATCCCTAAGCCGGAAATAGGAAACATAAGCTGCCCTATATAGTAACGAATGTTTCTCTGGACTATATTTATATTGTCTCATCAATGTCTCTATCTGTTTCTGAGGTTCACCTGCTTCTTTATAACAATCGGCCAGGCCGGCATAGAGACGAGCTACGAGGCTGTCGGTAGGAAAAGAAAGCCGGATGGCATCTCGCATGTAGTTTATTCCTTTCTCTTTCCAACTGGTTTTAGAGCAGGCACGTCCCAGATAGTAAAGTAGGTCGACGTGTTCGGGAGCATACTTGCGGGCAGCTTCCAATAGATCGTGTGCTTCGAAGTATAACTCTTTGGCATAGTAACTGATGCCAGCGTAGTAGCAATTATAAAAAGTGGTGTCACCTTGAGCCAGCAGGGTACGATAACGTATTATGGCAGTATCGTAATTTTGATTCAAGCAATAAGCTTGCGCAGCCAGACGATTGACACTTAGGTTGGTGGTATCAGTTTGGCGATAGGTTTCGCAGACTTGGATGGCATAGTCGTAGTAATTATTCCGGATGTAAAGACTGGCCAATTTGGAAGCAGCCACATAATCATCCGGATAGCGGTCATGAATCTCTTGGTATGCTCCGATTAAAATATTGGGATCGGTGTACAACCCTTCCAGACTTTGGGCCTTCAAATGGAGCGCAACGGCCGAACTGTCTTGTTCCGCCAACTGTGAACTTTCGCCCAATGCTTCCTGATACCTCTGGAGGTTCAACAATTGGGTGATATGTTGGATACGGGCATACTTATGTTCGGGCTTCAGTTGCAGCACACGTTCGTAACATTGTAGCGCTGGTAGGAACTTGCCTTGTGCTTTGTAACATTCGCCCGCTTCAATATAAGCACGCAAGTTGAGAGAATCTGCCATAATCAGTTGACGAAACACTCCCAAGGCTTCCCGGTTCCTACCCAATTCTTTTAATGCTTTTCCTTTCAGGTAAAGTAAGGATACCGTGGGCGGTACTTTTTCCATTAACCGAAGCGCCGCCTCATAATCATAATTGTTCATGGCACGTTGGATGGAAGAAGGCTCGGAGGTCTGAGCCCTAACTACTGCCAAACAGCTACATAATAAACACAAAAAAAGAATTCGTTTCATGGATTGAATGCATATTAGAGTCTATAATGTTTGGCTAAAGTACTAATTTATTCCATATTTACGAATAATTCGTAAACTATTTGATATAAATTAACATGGTTACCTAACTACAATATGTGATAATAAATATTATATTGCAAATCCACAAATAGCACAAATGTTCAATCCGAAAAACAGCAGAATTTGGATCACTTAAGTGTTGCCGCCGAAATACTTAAGTAAAAGAAGATAAAATACTTAACTGTTACACATAGTAACACTTAAGTCTTCCGGAGGGTTCACTTAAGTGTTCCGGAAGGATTAATTAATAAAAAAATCAGGTATAAGGTACGGGTAAATGCCCTTGTACCTTATACCTGATAACTATCGAACAGTGATTACATCAAGAATCCCAGTAATATACCGGCAGCTACGGCTGAGCCAATTACACCTGCAACGTTGGGCCCCATGGCGTGCATCAACAGATAGTTGGTGGGATCGTATTCCAAACCTACTATTTGCGAGATGCGAGCAGAGTCGGGCACAGCAGATACACCGGCGTTACCGATAAGCGGATTAATCTTATTGTCTTTCTTCAGGAAGAGGTTAAAGAACTTCACGAAGAGTACGCCCGAAGCGGTTGCTATAAAGAATGATGCCGCACCGAGTCCGAAAATCCACAAAGAGTCGGTTGTCAGGAACTCAGACGCTTGTGTAGAGGCACCTACTGTCAGACCCAACAAAATGGTGATGGTGTCAATCAGCGGGCCGCTGGCTGTATTGGCAAGACGACGGGTCACACCACTTTCCTTCAACAAATTTCCGAAGAACAGCATACCCAGCAAAGGCAGACCGGACGGAACCAAGAAGCATGTCAATAACAATCCGATGATAGGGAACATTACTTTCTCCGTATGAGAAACTACGCGAGGTGGTTTCATGCGGATGAGGCGTTCATGCTTGGTGGTCAGCAGACGCATGACAGGGGGCTGGATAACCGGTACTAATGCCATGTAAGAATAAGCTGACACGGCGATTGCACCCATCAAGTTAGGAGCCAACTTGGATGATAAGAAGATAGCCGTAGGTCCGTCAGCACCACCGATGATACCAATGGCGCCAGCCTGCATGGGGTCGAAACCAATGGCCAACGCAATCATGTAAGCTCCGAAGATACCAAACTGGGCAGCTGCGCCAATCAGCATCAGCTTCGGATTGGAAATCAGTGCAGAGAAGTCTGTCATGGCGCCGATACCTAAGAAGATGAGTGGCGGATACCAGCCGGACGTCACGCCTTGATACAAAATGTTAAGCACAGAACCTTGTTCATAGATGCCGACTTGTAATCCGGCTTCCATGTTGAAAGGTATGTTGCCGACAAGGATACCGAAGCCGATGGGGATGAGCAGCATCGGCTCGAACTCCTTGGCTACAGCCAGATAAATGAAGAACAAACCTACCAGAATCATGATAAGATGTCCCACCGTGGCGTTAGCAAAACCTGTATAGGTCCAGAAGTCGGCAAGGTTATTTCCTATAAAATCAATAAATTCTCCCATGTTATTCGATGATTATGAGGTCAGTACCTTCGAGGACAGAGTCCCCTTTCTTTACATTGATGGCGGTCACCTTTCCGTCGCGGTCGGCGTTGATGTTGTTTTCCATCTTCATGGCCTCCAGGATAATGATGGTCTGGCCTTTCTTCACCGTGTCGCCTACGTTTACTTTGATTTCAAGGATGACACCGGGTAGCGGTGATTTCACACCCGACTTGCCCGCTGATACAGCAGTAGGTTTCACCACTTGAGTCGTAGGAGCGGCAGGTGTAGTAGCGGCTTGTCTTACAACAGGTTTAATAACGGTAGGTTTGGGTTGCGGCGCTTTCTCCATTTCCACTTGGTAATGGGTGCCGTTCACTTCCACATGGGCAATGTTGCCTTCGATGTCTCCAATGACTACTTTATAGGGATTGCCATTGATCTTGTATTTATATTCTTTCATTTGTTCAATTTATTAAGGATGATGTTATTTTTTGTGCGGAGTCTCACGCAAGGTATAAATCTTCGAGCTCCAGGGCGAATAGCTGCGTTTCACACGAGTGATGGTCAGCACTGTCTCTTCCACATCGTGTACATCGCTCTGCATTTCGTGCATGGCCATGGCGATAGCGGCAAATACCTCGCCCGGTGCCTGTCCCAGTTTCTTTTCTTTAGCCTCGGCTTTGTCCGTAATGCCTTTGGCGGCCATGGCCCTCTTCCGGCTCATGGCTACAGAAGCCTTGCCAATGAAACGGAACGAAACGTAAAGCAGGATGAGACCGACGAATACTACCAGCATAGCGGTGATGGCCATACCGATGCCCACGCTGTCATGTTGCTCGAATTTCTCCATCTTCACGTTCTTATCCAACGTTTTGTTGTTGGTACTGGGTGTAACGTATTTCTCGGGCGACTCGTCCTTTACCTCCCAATTGGCGGAAGCATCGTCCACACGGGCATACGATTGATCCGCTTTCAGCAAGCCGGCTGGAACGGTAATCTCGTCCAACAACTTTCGGCCTGAGTCATACAACCCTATCCAGTTGGCTTTTTCTTTGTCCAATGTAAAATTGGTGTGGAAAGTCCCTCGGTTAGGTTTATCGTCTGCCCAAAACAACGCATGTTGGCGTGGTGCGATTTTGGTCAGCACGTCCCCTTTGGGGATGAAATACACGGCTGTGTCACCCGGTTGGCTGGAGTGCTTCAAATAGCATCCTGCCAAGTCGGCTGAGCCGTACGACTGATTGAATATTTCAATCCATGCGCTTTGTACGCCATAATCGTCCTGGAAGTTCGTCTCGTTGTCTACCAACACTTCGTTCAGTATCAACTTGCTTTCTCCTTCCACTCCGCATGAGGAGCATATCCCTAACGTCAAGAGCAATGAAAAGAATATTCCTATGTTCGTTTTCTTCATTGTAGTGTTCTTTTTTAGTTAGGAATTAGAGAGGAATGTTGCCATGCTTCTTGGCCGGGTTGGTCAGCTTCTTGGTTTGCAGCTGCTGCAGGGCACGGATGATGCGGAAGCGCGTATTACGCGGCTCGATGACATCATCGATGTAACCATACTTGGCGGCGTTATACGGATTGGCAAACAGTTTGGTGTATTCGGCTTCTTTCTCTGCCAGGAATTGAGCAGGATTCTCATGTTCCTTGGCCTCCTTGGCATAGAGCACTTCTACGGCACCTGCGCCACCCATCACGGCGATTTCAGCCGTAGGCCATGCATAGTTCATATCGCCACGCAACTGCTTGCAACTCATTACGATGTGTGAACCTCCGTAAGACTTACGCAAGGTGATAGTCACCTTAGGCACTGTAGCTTCGCCATAAGCATAAAGCAGTTTGGCACCATGCAGGATGACACCGTTGTATTCTTGGCCTGTGCCCGGCAGGAAGCCTGGTACATCAACCAGTGATACGATAGGAATATTGAAAGCATCGCAGAAACGGACAAAACGCGCACCTTTGCGGGAGGCATTGCTGTCCAATACTCCGGCCAAATATTTAGGCTGGTTGGCTACTACGCCTACCGACTGACCGTTGAAGCGGGCAAAGCCGATGATGATGTTTTTGGCATAGTCTTTCTGGATTTCGAGGAATTCGCCGTTGTCCACAATGGCACCGATGACCTCGTACATGTCATAAGGTTTGTTGGGGCTGTCGGGGATAATCTCGTTCAGTGAATCTTCCAGACGGTCGATGGGGTCGGTGCAGTCAATATAAGGTGGTTCCTCCAAGTTATTCTGAGGAATGTAGCTCAACAACTTGCGGATTAAGGCCAAGCCTTCTTCCTCAGTAGAAGCAGTGAAGTGTGTCACACCGGATTTTGTAGAGTGTACACTGGCGCCACCCAAGTTTTCTTGTGTTACGTCCTCGCCCGTCACGGTCTTTACCACCTTCGGGCCTGTCAGGAACATGTATGACGTACCTTCCATCATCAACGTAAAGTCTGTCAAGGCAGGAGAATAAACGGCTCCACCGGCGCAGGGGCCAAAAATACCTGATATTTGCGGAATGACTCCCGAAGCCAGGATGTTGCGCTGGAAGATTTCTGCATATCCGGCTAAGGCATTGATGCCTTCCTGAATACGTGCACCGCCTGAATCGTTCAATCCGATGACAGGTGCCCCCATCTTCATGGCCTTATCCATGATGTGGCAGATTTTCAACGACATGGTTTCGGACAGTGAGCCAGCCGATACTGTGAAGTCCTGTGCGAAGATGTACACCAAACGACCTTCGATGGTGCCGCATCCCGTTACTACGCCATCACCTGGATAGTGCTTCTTCTCCATGCCGAAGTTAGTGCAACGATGTTCCACAAACATATCCATTTCCTCAAA
>CALUOT010000027.1 GCA_944322355.1 uncultured Bacteroides sp.
GAAGTAACGATGCAAGCCGACAAGGCTCTGTTCGATTTTAATCCGTATGGAAGTGAAATAACTATTAATTACTAACAACGTATAATTTAACAACATGAAGCAATGGAATTTTTGGGCGGGCTTCTTGTGCCTGCTTCTTCTTGCCTGTCCGGTGATGCTTCCGGCCGAGGAAACGGATGGGCGGCAACGGTACAATTTCAATCCCGGATGGTTGTTGCAGGTGGGGGACTTTCCCGGAGCCGAACAACCGAAGTATGACGACAGCAGTTGGGAGAAAATCTCTCTTCCTCACGCCTTCAATGAAGACGAGGCGTTCAAGGTAGCCATCCGCGAAATGACCGACACGGTGGGGTGGTATCGGAAACACTTCCGCCTGCCCGCTTCGGCTCGAGGTAAAAAGGTGTTCATCGAGTTTGAAGGCGTGCGCCAGGGAGCTGACTTCTACCTGAACGGCAAGCACATCGGCCTGCACGAGAATGGCGTGATGGCCGTGGGCTTCGACCTGACGCCCTACGTGAAGTTCAATGGAGAGAACGTACTGGCGGTGCGCGTGGACAACGACTGGCGTTACAAGGAACGAGCCACGGGAAGCAGCTTCCAATGGAACGACCGGAACTTCAATGCCAACTACGGGGGCATCCCTAAGAACGTATGGCTGCACGTCACCGACAAAGTCTACCAGACACTCCCGCTCTATAGCAACCTGCGCACTACAGGCGTATACGTCTACGCCACGGACATCCGGGTGAAGAGCCGCGAAGCAGTCATACATGCCGAGTCGGAAGTGCGCAACGAGCGGAAGCGTCCGGTGGAAGTGGGCTACACGGTGGAAGTGTTGGACTACGAAGGCCAGCAGGTTGCCCGCTTCGAAGGCGAGAAGGCGACACTCGCTCCCGGCGAAACCGCCACGCTGAAGGCATCATCGCCCGTGAAAGACCTGCACTTCTGGAGTTGGGGGTACGGCTATTTATATAAAGTAAAGACGCGGCTACGGGTAGATGACCGGGTAGTGGACGAAGTGACCACCACCACCGGTTTCCGCAAGACTCGTTTTGGTGAAGGGAAGGTATGGCTCAACGACCGGGTTATCCAACTGAAAGGTTACGCCCAACGCTCCAGCAACGAATGGCCGGGTGTGGGCATGAGCGTGCCGCCCTGGATGAGTGACTATAGCAACGGCCTGATGATAGACCATAGTGCCAACCTCTTCCGCTGGATGCACGTGGCCCCATGGCGGCAGGACGTCGAGTCGTGCGACCGCGTGGGCGTGATGCAGATGCTTCCGGCAGGAGATGCTGAACGTGATGCAGTAGGTCGATGGTGGGAGCAACGCAAGGAGCTGATGCGTGATGTCATCATCTACTACCGTAATAACCCCAGCGTCATCTTCTGGGAGTGTGGCAACGAGAGCATCAGTCGGGAACACATGCTGGAGATGAGGGCCATCCGCGACATGTACGACCCGCATGGCGGACGAGCCATCGGTTCGCGTGAGATGCTGGACATCCGTGAGGCAGAGTACGGGGGCGAAATGCTCTACGTCAACAAGAGCGAGCACCACCCGATGATTCAGACGGAATACTGCCGCGACGAGGGCCTGCGCAAGTATTGGGACGAGTACAGTTACCCCTTCCACAAGCAGGGCGATGGGCCGCTGTACCGGAACCAGGATGCCAGTGCCTATAACCAGAACCAAGACCAACTGACCATCGAGTGGGTACGCCGCTGGTACGACCTGTGGCGGGAACGCCCGGGAACGGGACGACGGGTCAATTCGGGAGGGGCGAAAATCATCTTCTCGGATACGCAGACGCATGGCCGAGGAGCGGAGAATTACCGACGGAGCGGAGTGGTCGACCCCTTGCGTATCCCGAAGGATGGATTCTATGCCCACCAGGTGATGTGGGATGGCTGGGTGGATGTAGAGAAGCAGCACACCCACCTCATCGGACACTGGAACTATCCCGAAGGAACCGTCAAGCCGGTCTATGTGGTGTCGGCAGGCCATCGCGTAGAGCTGCGGGTGAACGGCCGGAGCCAAGGCTATGGGCAGCAGGACTATCGGTTCCTCTACACCTTCGATAGCATCCGCTATGAAGCAGGGGTGATAGAAGCCATCGCGTACGATGAAGCCGGAAGGGAGGTGAGCCGGGATGCCATCCGTACGGCAGGCGAACCGGCGCGGCTGAAACTGACGCTGATGCATGGGCCCCGAGGCGTATATGCCGATGGGAGCGACATCGCCCTGGTGCAGGTGGAAGTGGTGGACGACCAAGGACAACGCTGCCCCTTGGCCAATGACCTGATACACTTCTCGCTGCAAGGCCCTGCCGAATGGCGCGGAGGCATCGCCCAAGGCAAAGACAATTATGTAGGGGCCATGGCGCTGCCGGTGGAATGCGGCATCACCCGCGTGCTGGTCCGCTCGACCGACGTGGCTGGAACGGTGACGCTGACGGCCGAAGCCAAGGGGCTGGGCATGGAGCAGGTCAAGTGGGAGACACAACCGGTGGACGTCCAGGGCGGACTGACCACGTTCGACCCGGCAGACAGCCTCCCCAGCCGCTTCGACCGAGGGGAAACCCCACTGACGCCTTCCTACCAGGAGAGCAAAGTGGACGTAGAGGTGGATAGCGTATGGGCAGGGACCAATCAGGCCGACGCGGCGAAGAGCTACGACGACAACGAGCTGAGTGAGTGGAAGAACGATGGACGTCTGAACACCGGCTGGATAACCTACAAGCTGGAGCGCCGGGCACTCATCGATGACATCTGCATCAAGCTGACGGGATGGCGGCGGCGTTCCTACCCCTTGGAGGTTTATGCGGGCGATACCTTAGTATGGAGTGGCAACACGGAGCGCAGCCTGGGCTATGTGCATCTGCTCATCGACCGTCCGGTACTCACCGACCGCATTACCATCCGACTGAAAGGAGCGGCGCACGATGAGGATGCCTTTGGGCAAATCGTCGAAGTAGCTGCCGCTCAAGCGGGTGAGCTCGACCTACTCAAGGCCAAGGATGGCGACCAAGTGAAGAGTGAACTACGCATCGTCGAGGTAGAATTTCTGGAAACATTGCATCAGTAACTCGCCACCTGTTTACCCTGAGGGGGTTCAGGATAGTGCCCCTGAAGGGTTCAGCCCGAATAGGCGAGGGTCTTCAGCCCGAATAGGCGAGGGTCTTCAGCCCGAATAGGCGGGGGTCTTCAGCCCGAGTAGACGGGGGTCTTCAGCCCGAGTAGACGGGGGACCGCCGTCCGAAAGGCAGCAAAGAAACAGCATGAATAATCGATAGATAATAAATCAATAAAATGATAAACAAACGAACCATCTGGGTGGCAGCGTTAATGCTGCTACCCTTCTGCCTCCATGGCCAAGAGGAGTCCATGGAGCAGGTAGTGAAACGAGGACTGACGGTCGCCAAGGAGCAGTCATTCCTGCTGGCCAAGTCATTGGAGAATGAGCCGGACAGGCTGCCCCGTACGTACGAACAGGGCGAACTGAAGACATGCGGTTACCGGGCATGGGTATCGGGCTTCTATCCCGGTGTGCTTTGGTACTTGTATGAGAATGAGCCCGACCCGACTCTGCGCCGCTATGCCGAACAGTATACCGCGCGGGTAGAGCCTGCCAAGGAGCTGACCTCGACGCACGACCTGGGGTTTATGCTCTACTGTAGCTTCGGCAACGGCTATCGGCTGACGCAGAATCCCCACTACCTGGAAGTGATGAAGACCGGCGCCGCTTCGCTGGCCTCGCGCTTCGACCCTCGGATAGGGGTGATTAAGTCATGGAACACCCGTGCCCGCTGGCAATACCCGGTCATCATCGACAACCTGATGAACCTGGAGTTCCTCGTGGCCATGGGCAAGCAGACAGGCGACTCGGCCCTGATACAGATAGCGAACACCCATGCGCAGACCACGATGCACCACCACTTCCGCCCGGACAACAGTTGCTACCACGTGGTGTCGTACGATACGCTGACCGGCCAACCCCACTTCCGGGGGACGCATCAAGGCTACAGCGACGCATCAGCATGGGCCCGAGGACAGGCATGGGCCCTGTATGGCTACACGATGATGTATCGCGAGACCCGTCGGACGGAATACCTCGAGCAAGCCCTCCGCGTAGCGCGTTACCTTCGCGATCATCCCCGCCTGCCTGCCGATGGGGTGCCTTACTGGGACTTCGACACCCCTGCCATCCCCAACGCACCCCGCGATGCCTCCGCTGCGGCCGTCATGGCCTCTGCCCTTATAGAGCTGAGTCAGTACGACCCCACTCCGGAAGCTGCCGGCTGGTTGGCCTTGGCCCAGAAGCAGCTGCGCACGCTTTCCTCTCCGGAGTACTTGGCCGAACCGGGCACCCAGGGCGGCTTTATCTTGAAGCATAGTGTGGGAAACCATAATAAGAACTCCGAGGTAGATGTACCCCTGACCTATGCAGACTATTATTACGTGGAGGCGTTGCTGCGCCTGAAACGCCTGATGGCCTCGCAAGGGAGCGAAGCCCGCAGCTATTGGCTACAGACCATGCTGCGGATAGCCGACCCCGTATTGCAGCACATCAGCCAAGGCAACTTGACAGCCAACCTGCCTTTCGAGTCTCTGTCCGACAGTCCGCTCCGGCGGCAGGTATCCCGCCTGGAGGCCTTCGGGCGTACCCTCTGCGGCATAGCCCCCTGGCTGGAGCTGGGAGCGGACGATACGGAAGAGGGCAGGCTGCGCGACAAGTACATCCGGATGAGCCTGCAAGGCATCCGCCAGGCAGTCGACCCGGCCTCGCCCGACTATCTGGTATTCGACGGCCGCCACTCGCAGGCGTTGGTCGATGCAGCCTTCTTGGCACAAGGCCTGCTGCGTGCTCCCAAGCAACTGTGGGGCAGGCTGGATGCAGAGACCCGCAGCCGCGTGGTGGCCGAGCTGAAACGAACGCGCGTCATCCAACCGAAAGAAAGCAACTGGCTGCTCTTTGCCTCCATGGTAGAGACCGCCCTGTTGGACTTTACAGGCGAATACGACGAACAGCGACTCTACTACGGCATCAACCGTTTCCTGAACGAATGGTACAAAGGAGATGCCTGGTACGGCGATGGAGCCGAGTTTCACCTGGACTACTACAACAGCATCGTGATTCACCCCATGCTGACCGACATCCTCTCCGTGCTGCAAAAACACAACCTACCACAAGGAGAAGCTTATGCAGCTCAGCTACTGCGCCATCAACGCCTGGCTGCTCAGTTGGAACGGCTGATTTCCCCCGAAGGCAGTTACCCGGTAGTGGGGCGTTCCATTGTCTACCGGTTTGGTGTATTCCATGCCCTAAGCCAACTGGCCCTGCTCGACCGACTTCCGGAAAAGCTGCATGGAGCAGCAGTGCGGAGTGCGCTGACCGCCGTCATGCGTCGCCAATTAACTTCCGAAGCGAATTTCGATGCAAAAGGTTGGTTACGGGTGGGATTTGCAGGCAGCCAACTCCATATGTCCGAGCCCTACATCAATACCGGCAGCCTGTACATGTGCATGGCCGCGTTTCTCCCCTTGGGTCTTCCGGCCGACCATCCTTTCTGGACCGCCCCCGATGAACCCTGGACCAACGCCAAAGCCTGGCAGGGAATCGATGTAGGAGTCGATAAGGCATTGCGTGGGAAATGACGCCATGGGGGCAACCGACTGTCCCGATGCTCCTCATTTTTAATATCCCGAGGGGTAGGGAATGTTAGTAACATCCCCTACCCCCCTCCCGGAAGCTGTCCGGACAGAGCGTCAGCCATCCTGCCGGCTTCACTCCGTCATAAAAATACCATCCTTCCAATAGCCTATCTTCACGACCGGAGGAGCCAGCGGTACGAAATCTTTCCAATCGATGGCAGAACGGGTAATCGAAACGACATGCTGCACGCGGTTGCGCTGTTGATCCCATGCCACGAATTGCTCATAGTCGTCCGTGAAAGTAGGGTCAAGCAACTTGTTGATCCGGTAATAAATGGCTCTGCGCGAAGGTGCGTTATATTCTCCTTCGTTATGGCGCATGATGCTGTTCTCCGTCGGACGGTAGACACCATAATCGTACGTACAGCCTCCTTCATAGATGCCGACTTCGGGATAACGGCTGTCACCGATAAATTCGCTCCAACATACTTCATAGGGATTCGCTGTAAAATCCACATTCTTATTCCAGCCGGCATGGATCCGCCACCATGTTTCAGTATCCTTTCTGTCATTGGGCATCGTCCCATTTCCGTCATATTCATCGGAAAGTTTGGCAAAGCCGTGACCACATTCGTGTAGCAAGGTGCCTTTCCGCTCCGCTTCGGTTTCTTCCATAGACACATAGGCGATGGCGGAACCTACTCCATAATCGCTGTCATTTTCCCATTTAGCAAAATAATGGCATGTCCCGGCATAGCGGGATGAGTTGATCAACACGATAATCAACATATTGTTCAATCGGTCATCGTCATTTCCTATGGCCAGTTTCGCATAGTTTTGAATGACGGTACTATTTCCTTCTATATGTGTGCCTTCACCGAATTGGCAACCCAATGCCGTCTCGCGGTTCTCATACTCCATGTCTTCGTGTTTGGATACGGCATAAACTTTGTATACATTGAAGTTTTGTTTATAAGAAAGATGAGGTTCGATGGAGAAGAAATCTTCGTAGGCCTTTTCCATTACTTCGTCATACGTACCATCAGCTATGAGCCTGTCCGAGAAGCCGTCACCCATAATCACGATGTCGATGCCGTTGCCTTCTCCCTGTATGGCCGTCTGTACCCTCTCAACGATTTGGTCTTTGTCATAGCTATTCGATTCATAGATTGTCTGCCAACCTTCGGTCACGGTCAGTGTGTTCAGACAACCTCCTCGGATGGTCTTGCCACCAGCCGGTTTGTCCGCATAGTAATACTCGCCGTTGCTTCCCGTCACCCGCACGCGCAAGGATGCCCCCTCAGGCAGTTCCACATCCTCGGCAGACATCATCCGATAGGCAGTCACAGAAGTAGTAGAGGTAAAGCCTTCCAACTGAAGCTGCAACGTGGAAGTCACGCCGGTCGAAAAGTTGCGGGTAGGGAACAGGTCATTGATGGTTTCTCCTTCCGCATCGACTGCACTCAACTGAATGCTGGCGGGAACCAAAGCTTCGGGAAGCCCACTCAGGTTGAACTTCATGCACGAGGATTGGTACAAATTGTTCCCACTAAACGATATGTTACCATCAAACTCACTACGCCATATCGACTTCCGCATGGTATGGTAAGCCCCCAGGTGGGCAATACTGCTGTTTCCGTTCTGTACCTGTCCGTCATAATTGAACAAAGCAAAGTCCGCCCAATTGGTCAGAGAGGCCGGATAGTAAATATAGTAAAGTTCATCTTCACTGAAAGCGGGATCCCCGGATTCAAATACTCCCTGCGTGGTTCCGGCTCCCTCTGTCAGCCAATAAACCATCGACTTGGAATCGTCCTCTGCCACATATCCGGGAGTTGAAGCTGGTTGGGAACCCACTATCCGAAACGCATCTTCCTCACTCCAACTCGACATCAGTGCGGTCTTTTCCCCGTAGGGTACTTCATCAAAAATCAATCGGGTATCGGCATCCCCCAAAGAGACAGATAGCGTGGAAGGCAGGTAAGAGGAGGAGTTCGTTTCCACTTCCGTCCATTCTTGCAAGACTTCATCCGAACATGACGTACAGCAAGTCAAAAAAGCAACTAAAAGTATGGCATACCATGAGGTATTTACAGCAGTTTTCTTCATAAACATGGCATTTGGAAGGTTCATCAAAAATCTTCTCCCGGTTCGATGACAGGAGTATCACTTGTGGTGCTTCCTAAGAAGGAATCTTCCACTTTAATTTCAATCATCTCCACTTGAGGAGGTTCATACAGTTCTTTCATTTTATGGTCAGTTTTAATTTCTATAACTTGTGGAATGTCGGCAGTAATGAAGCTTTCCATAACATCATAAAAAATCATTCTACATACAATACCAATTTCTTTAAAACGAAACAGTGATATTCTCATAGTTGGATATAGGAATGTTATATCCATCTCGGCTGGCTTCTTGTCTGACTTTACGCATTTCACGCTGTGCTGTCCGCAAATTCGATTTCATCCCGGCAGAAGATACAATTCCCCAAGAACCAGCAGAACCACCACCTACATCTTTATCAGTATCTTTTTCCTTTATCTGATAGCCACTACTCGTCAAAGATTCATAGATGCTGCGGGCTCTTTCTTCCCAATTGGCATATTGCATCTGGTAAAAAGACAAAGAGTGTTTACTATTATCCGAATTATAACTTTCGCTATTGTACATGCCACCTCCATAGCCGGAATAGGGATTCCCCATCATCATGTTATTGGCATAACCATTCGATTGTTGCATCGTCTGATTGACATTGACATTATTTAATGACTGAGATGTCTGATTCAGAGATTCAGACACTTGTGTCAGAGCTTGCGACAAGGCAGCCAAAGTCCTATCCCTGCGTATCCGTTTTATATTCTTCCGGGCCTGCTCATTTCCTTTGTCCCGTGCTTGTGCATAATAGGACAAAGCCTTATCCACATCCCCCAAATCCTCAAACAACGCACCGATATTATTTAAAGAGATAGCATAATACCCTTCTGTATTGTCCGGATCTAAGGCCATGCACAATACGTACTTATCATACTTCTCCTGTGCACTGCTGTTCGGCAGATTATAAGCTTCATCAAATGCTTGTCCGGCAATGGAAGGCGACTCCTGTCCATGTATGCTAAGCTCGGTTTTATATCCGGCCAGTTCAGCAATGATCTTATTTTTATAGGTGTAATGATCTATCCTATGATATGTTTTCCGACTTGCAATTTTCCCATCAGGGCCAATCAATTTATACCCGTTTTTATCATATGCAAATCCGACTTTATTCACTGACGTCGAGATAACATCATATTGCATAGGAGTCAATATAGTACCATTCGTATCATATAGGCCACTTTTCCCGTTTTTCTCCACTAAAAGGATATTGCCTCCTTCCAAAATATTCCAAATGGACACATTATCAAACTGACATGCCAGCACTTCTTTTCCTATCAGATTAGCCACTCCCAGCAAACCATTCTGCCCGGTCAAAAGGAAACACGTGCCCCATGAATCTATTTCCTTATAGACTCCTCCTACCGGCTTGTCATTCCTATAAAAGCCGACTCCATTCGCACGTTTGTTGATGGTCAGATTATTTACTTTCCTCTTGATACCCATGGGATATTCTGCGCGTAATTCTCTATTTAATTTGCTGAATGCAATCGAGGTTTCCGTTAATGCATTGGATATATTACTGATATAAGCATTCCATTGCTCAGTGAAGAAAGGAAGCAATATTTTTTTGTAATGCTTGTTATAGGATTTGTACAACTTTAATTCAGAATCATAATCGAACGGGATGATAACCTCATTGAAAAAATTGATGCATCCGTATTTCCCATTTGCATCACGAGCCGGAAGTAAAAACTGGAAACGTTCCTTGTTGATGCCATCTTTTTCACATTTTTCTTCTACAGAGGCATAAAAAACCAAGGGGGCTTCCAATAGCGTGTAGTCTGTTTTTACAAATTCTCCACCGGCTTGATCGAGATAGCCCGTTCTGTCGTTCTCACGATACTTATAAAAAAGGAGAAATTTATTTCCGTCCTGATAGGTGATTTGTTCTAAATCATCATACTTCCTACTATCCACAGGTTGAAACTTTGCATTATACATGCGAAAATAGCCATCAAGCTCTTTCCCGTAAAGACTATAATGGTTTAATTCCGAGAAATAGGGCGAAACCTTCTCCCCATTATAATTGATGACATAATACTTGCCTGCCTGTTCCACTTTAGCCACTCCCTGATAAAACGAAGTGGCATAATCATAGACAGGTTGAATAATAAATTGATTTTGGGAGTCGATATAGCCATATTTCCCTTGATAACGAACACAAGCCAAAAGATAATCTTTTTCGAAGTCTGTAGCAAAATCATATATCGGAGGAATTGCCCAATCCGTTTTTCCCTGTTCCCTAAAGCCATACTTTGCAGTGCCCGGGTCTTTGTAAGCTTTCAATTTTTGTCCTACAGATGTAATACTGTATGCCAAACACATAACGAGAAAAATAATCTTATAGCTCATAATCAACTTTTTTGTTAAGTTTGTTAAGAAACAATGTTATTTGTCTATAAAGTAAAGAAAAATATTCCAAAGCACAAAATCAGGTTTTGCGCATTGGGTTACTATACAGCCCTATTTGGTGTTAAAGTGACGAAAATCGGGATTATGTGGGTGAAAATAATTGTTCACTCCGGTACCCGATTCTTCATACCGGGCATCGCATGCTGCTGTCTGATGATGTTTTTTTGTTATGATGTACTTCTACAAATGGCTAAAATTGGAGAAAACAGTATCAAGCCCATACTATCAAACCGAAAGCTGTATTGGACGAAGTTATCAATATTTTTAACTTATAAGAAAAAACATCGTACCCTGCTCAGAATACATTCTGACACGCTTTAAGAAGGTTGCAAACATAAAGGCCGAAGGTTGCAAACATTAGCCCCTTAGGTTGCAAACATTCGGGCCTTAGGTTTGCAACCTTCTTGAAGGGTAGTGCTATCTAACGGACAGATGTCACGATTTTAGAAATACATGAAAAACTTCGCCGGGAGAGATGTCGGACCCTGTTGTTTCTTCTACCGGATCATCCGGCGGACAGGCAGCAAAAGCCATCCCAACAAGATTTCTGCGAAGGAGAGATGGATTTTTCGACAGAAATCCGTATATTTGCCTGCGGCTGATAAAATCGCCTGAAGCATAAAAACGACTTTCCCGAACAATATACAGTATGAGCGAAGACTTTGAGCAAACAAACGAAGACCTGAATGATGCACCTCTGGGACAGGAGGAACACTCGGATTATAAACCGGCAGACACCACAGTCGACCATGTGAAACACCAACTGAGCGGCATGTACCAAAACTGGTTCTTGGACTATGCGTCCTATGTGATACTGGAACGTGCCGTGCCTCACATCATGGACGGACTGAAACCCGTGCAACGACGCATCCTGCACACCATGCGGCGCATGGAAGACGGTCGCTATAACAAGGTGGCAAACATCGTAGGTGAAGCCATGAAGTTCCACCCGCATGGCGACGCATCCATTAAAGATGCATTAGTACAGTTGGGACAAAAAGATATGCTCATTGACTGCCAAGGTAACTGGGGAAACATCCTGACAGGAGACGATGCTGCAGCAGCCCGTTACATCGAAGCAAGGCTCACCAAGTTCGCATTGGATGTCGTATTCAATCCTAAGACCACCGAATGGAAACTCTCTTACGACGGACGCAACCGCGAACCGGTGACGTTGCCTGTCAAATTCCCCCTGCTATTGGCACAGGGAGTGGAAGGCATCGCAGTAGGTCTGTCATCCAAAATATTACCTCATAACTTCAACGAACTGTGCGATGCGGCAATCAGCTATCTACACGGTGAAGACTTCCGTCTTTATCCTGATTTCCAGACGGGAGGACTGATAGACGTGTCGAAGTATAATGATGGGGAACGGGGCGGAAGCGTCCGGGTGCGTTCGCGCATCGAGAAACTGGACAACAAGACATTGGCCATCCGTGAAATCCCTTATGGAAAGACCGTAGCCAACGTGTGCGACTCCATTGTCAAAGCCAGTGAAAAAGGGAAAATCAAGATACGAAAAGTGGAAGACCTGACATCAGGCAACGTAGAAATATTGGTACATCTGATGCCCGGCACTTCGTCAGACAAAACCATCGATGCCTTGTATGCCTTCACCGACTGCGAGGTAAGCATCTCGCCCAACTGTTGCGTCATCGACGACCGCAAACCGCACTTCCTCACCGTGAGCGACGTATTGCGTAAGTCAGTGGACAATACGCTGGCACTCTTGCGCAAGGAATTGGAAATCCGTCAGAGTGAACTATTGGAAAGTCTGCATTTCGCTTCGTTGGAAAAGATATTTATTGAAGAACGCATCTATAAAGACCGGGCTTTCGAAGAAGCCGGAACCATGGACGCTGCTTGCGAACACATCGACGAACGACTTACTCCATGGTATCCGAAAATGATACGCGAAGTGACCAAAGACGACATTCTTCGCCTGATGGAAATCAAAATGGCCCGCATCCTGAAATTCAACAGCGACAAAGCCGAAGAACAGATAGCCCGCATGAAAGCGGATGTGGAAGAGATAGAAAGTCACTTGGCTCACATCGTAGAATATACGGTCGACTGGTACCGGATGCTGCAAGAGAAGTACGGCAAGGCCTTCCCTCGCCGCACGGAACTTCGCAACTTCGACACCATAGACAGCAGTAAGGTCATCGAAGCCAACGAGAAACTTTATATCAACCGGGAAGAAGGTTTCATCGGTACATCGCTGAAAAAGGATGAATTCATCGCCAACTGTTCCACGCTGGACGAGGTTATCCTCTTCTACCGCGACGGACGGTACCTCATCACAGCCGTAACCGACAAGAAGTTTGTCGGCAAGAACGTCCTCTATGCCAATGTCTTCAAGAGAAACGACAAGCGTACCATTTATAATGTGGTCTATCGGGACGGCAAGGACGGAACATGCTACATCAAACGTTTTGCCGTGACCAACGTAATCCGCGACCGCGAGTATGACGTTACGCAAGGCACGCCCGACTCACGTATCATGTACTTTAGTGCCAATCCCAACGGCGAGGCCGAAGTCATCAAAGTAACCCTGAAGCCCAATCCGCGCATTCGTAAAATCATCTTCGAGGAAGATTTCAGCCGGTTGGCCATCAAAGGACGACAGGCCAACGGCAATATTCTGACACGCAACCCAGTACATAAAATCAGCCTGAAACAACGAGGAGCCTCCACCTTGGGCGGACGCAAAGTGTGGTTCGACCGCGACGTGTTACGCCTCAACTACGACGGACGGGGAGAATATTTAGGGGAATTCCAAGCAAACGACCGCATCCTCATCGTGATGAACAACGGCGACTTCTATACGACTAACTTCGACTTGAGCAATCACTACGAAGCCGATATCCGCATCATCGAAAAGCTGGATGCTCATAAAGTATGGACAGCTGTGCTTTACGATGCAGACCAGCATGGTTATCCGTACATCAAACGCTTTTACTTCGAGGCAAATCCCCGCAAACAGAACTATCTGGGCGAAAACAAGAAGAACAGCCTCCTGCTGCTGACAGACGAAGCTTATCCGAGATTGGAAATCGTCTTCGGCGGACTGGACAGCTTCCGTGACCCACTGATTATCGAAGTGGACGAATTCATCGCTGTCAAAGGGTTCAAGGCAAAAGGCAAGCGACTGACCAACTATGCCATAGAAAGCATCAACGAACTGGAACCGACCCGGCAACCCGAAGCAAAACCGTTTCCCGAAGAAACGGCGGAGGAACCCGAAAACCTGGACCCGGACCGCGACAAAAGCGAAAGTGACATCTTGGACGAATTGACGGGACAAATGAAACTGTTCTGAAAAGCGATCGTCTACAGAAAGCGGCTGCCGATAGAGGAAAAAAGCCATGTGCTTGCTTTTTCCCCCAGGAAAGTATATCTTTGCCACGGCTCATTGAGTCCAGGAATCAGACTATTAATATATATAATGAACACCATGCCCTAACAATGAGAACCGTTTCACGACATACAGCTTTGTGGCTGTTCTTTTCACTCTTTCTTCTGCTGCCGACGGTCATTCGTGCCCAGCTTCAACTGCCCGACACGGCCCGACAGACACACTTCGTCAAACGTACCACCATGATCGGTGTGGGAACGGCCAACATGTACGACACCTATTTATCCCCTCAAGAATACCGAGGCATGGAAGTCCGCCTGGCACGTGAAAGCATACGCATGACGCGCTGGGCCAACGGCAATCTTTCCCTCCAGAATTTCCTGCAAGGCTATGTGAACTACACGCATAACCGGGTGGACAACAACAATACCGTAGCCGGACAAGTAAACTGGAACATCGGACTGCACTATAACTTCCGACTGACTGATAACTTCCGGCTATTGGCAGGCGGACTGGCTGACATGAACGGCGGTTTTGTTTACAACCTGCGCAACGGCAACAACCCCGCTTCGGCACGCGCTTTCATCAACCTCGACGCCTCGGCCATGGCGATATGGGACGTGCGTATCAAGCGCCTTCCCATACAGTTGCGCTATCAGATCAACGTACCGGTGATGGGCGTCATGTTCTCTCCCCATTACGGACAGTCCTACTACGAAATCTTCTCACTGGGCAATGCTTCGGGAGTAGTACGCTTCACCTCGCTGCACAACCAGCCTTCCCTACGTCAGATGCTGTCGGCCGACTTCCCCGTAGGCCGCATCAAAATGCGCCTGGCCTATCTGTGGGACGCTCAGCAATCGAGCCTCAACCACATCGACACCCATGCGTACTCACACATCTTCATGGTGGGCTTCATCAAGGAATTCTATTTGCTTAAGAAACCGAGAAAGTGATAACAATATGAATACAAAGAAGATACTACGCCGGGCCAACTATCTCTGCCTGCTGATTTTCCCCCTGCTTTTTACATCCTGCATCCGGGAAGAAGAATTCGACAATACCCCACAAGGAAATTTCGAAGCCTTGTGGAAACTAATCGACGAGAAATATTGTTTCCTCGACTATAAACAAATAGACTGGGACGCCATTTACGACCAATACCAACCACTCATTACCGCCGACATGAGCAGTGCCGGATTGTTTGAGGTGCTGGGCGACATGTTGGCCGAACTGAAGGACGGACATGTCAACCTGTACTCCGCCTCCAACACGGCACGCTACTGGGACTGGTACCTCGACTATCCGCGCAATTACGACGAAGCTATCATCGAGAAGTATCTGGGACGCGACTATCGCATCTCCGGCGGCTTGCGCTACACCATTCTGGAAGACAACATAGGCTACATTTCCTACACATCGTTCTCCAGCGGGGTGGGCGAAGGCAATCTGGACGAAGCCCTGTCCTACATGGCCGCTTGCAACGGACTCATCATTGACGTACGCAACAACGGAGGGGGCGACCTGACCTACTCCAGCCGCATAGCCGCCCGCTTCACCAACGAACGGGTACTGACCGGCTATATCCAACACAAAACCGGACCGGGCCATAGCGATTTCTCCGACCCCGAACCCATCTACCTGGAACCATCCATCAACCTGCGCTGGCAGAAGAAAGTCATCGTGCTGACCAACCGCCATTCCTATAGTGCCACCAACGACTTCATTAACTCCATGCGCTACCTGCCCTTGGTAACCATCGTCGGCGACCAGAGCGGTGGCGGTTCCGGTCTTCCTTTCACGTCCGAACTGCCTAACGGATGGACGGTACGCTTCTCCGCCAGTCCTCACCTGGATGCCGACAAACAACACATCGAATTTGGCATCGCTCCCGATGTCCACGTAGACATGACCGAAGAAGACGAAGCCAAGGACGTGGACACCATTATTGAAACGGCCCGCAGTCTGCTGAGACTCAACCCATAGTTTCCGCTTGACAAGAGTCTTGTTTGTTGATATTATTAACCGACAAAGTAAGACAAACGATACCCCCTTCCAGAAAGCTTTCTGAGAGGGGGGTGGGAATGTTAGTAACCTAAGGGGTGAATGTTACTAACATTCGGCCTCTATGTTAGTAACATTCGGGGCTTAGGGTTGCAACCTCATTTTCACGCAGTCTTTCGGATGCTTCCATTTGTAAATATTTATATCTTTACGAAAAAGATTCCTTCCACCATTTTAGCCGATAAACAGGAGATGAAATTTGGAGAGTTGTGCGTATCTTAGTGAAAAATAGTTGGCTAAATAGAAAATATTTTCTACCTTTGTCCCCGCTGATTAAAATTCGCTTGCGGGTGTGGCGTAATTGGCAGCCGCGCCAGACTTAGGATCTGGTGCCGTAAGGCGTGTAGGTTCGAGTCCTATCACCCGCACATCGCGTTTCCAAAAAGAGTAGCTGTAGATTGCTTTATAGAAGTCCCTTAGGCAATCTACAGTTTTTTTGTGAATAAACTCAATCATTGGCCACGGCCAATGTGAGTACACTGATGCGCACGCCTTCTACCCCATCGGCCAAGGCATCTGCACAGGCTGTGGTAGTGGCTCCCGTAGTCAGCACATCATCGACAAGGAGAACATGTTTGTGAGCCAGACGGGCAGGAGCCGCCACGTAAAAGATGTCCTTCACATTCTCCCAACGTTCGTAAACCGACTTTTCCGTTTGTGTCTGAGTATGTATCTGTCGTCTGACGGAAGAAGTATCTACCGGCAGACCGAGAACTTCCGAAAGTCCTTTGGCTAAACATTCGCTTTGATTGTATCCCCTTTCGCGCTGCCGACGTGGATGCAGCGGGACGGGCACAATCACATCTATCCCCTCGAAGAAGCCGCTCTCCTTCAGCTCTTCCGCCATGAAGCGCCCCATGAGGCAGCCGATGTCTTTTCGTCCTCCATACTTCAGCAGGTGGAGAAGATGACGGAAGTCGCTCCCCTTGTGATAGAAAAAATAAGAAGTGGCACGTTCCAAAGGCACCTTCCCCCAAAACAACCTCTCCACCGGATTGTCTTTCTGCTTATGATAATTCGTGCGGGGCATGCTCATGTGGCAACGCAGACAGATACTTTCTTCTCCATCCTGCAACGTAGCACCACACACCGCACACGTCCGTGGAAAGAGCAAATGAACCAAAGAAGAGGACCAAAGTCTTAGCATCGATTTCCTCCTGAAAAAAAACTGATTTGACATACCGATTCGTCTGATTGCTCTATAGATTCAACGGAAGTGCTTCTTTCAACACATCCAGCAACGAGGCATGCAACAAGCCGTTCGACGCCACAATGTGATGCCCATCCAGAAAGTGGTCTGAACCGTAGAAATCCGTCACCCGGCCGCCAGCTTCGAGCACCAGCAAAGCCGCTGCCGAGAAGTCCCACTTGCCGATGAAAGCCTCCTGCCAGGTATCGAACCGTCCGGCGGCTACATAGCACATGGCCAAAGCAGCCGAACCATTCATACGGATACCGGCCACTCGTCCATACAGACTCCGAATGAGATGCTCCCCGGTAAGGGCATAGCAACCGGCATTATAAGGCAGTTCGGCCATGACAAAAGCATCTTCCAACCGAGCCACGTCCGACACCCGGATCCGCTCGCCGTTCAGATAGGCGCCCCCACCTTTCCAAGCCGAGAAACATTCGTCGAGCGAAGGATCGTAGACCACACCCAGCAATAATTCCGTCCGACTGCGCAAAGCGATGCTGACACAGTAAGGCGACACGTCGTGTATGTAGTTTGTCGTGCCGTCCAGCGGATCCACCACCCAGCAATAAGGCTCGTCCCGATATTCGGCCGACCCCTCTTCGGTGATGAAGCCCGCTTCGGGCAACAACGCACGCAAAGCCGATACTATCCGTCGCTCCGACTCGCGGTCGACGTAAGAGACATAGTCGTGCGCATGCTTCTCCTGCACGACACTCCGCCGGAAGTTCTTCCGCTCCGACTTGACAAAAATTCCTGCTTCCCGGGCCACGCGACACACGTCACCCGTCAGTGCTTCCCAATTTTCCATACGTTTATTCAAGTTAACTCATTTAGTTGACAAGGGGACGAGTGGACAAGTTGACCAACAGGCCTTGTAGACTCGTTAACTGGTTGCTTGTTAACTAATAGACGGGCCAAAATTAAAGCTTTACCACACATTTGCCAAAGAAAATGAGCGAAGATTTACGGATTTGTTTACCTTTGTAGCTGAAACGAACTTCATGAACCCGATAGCGTATGAATCAACATCCTTTAGCCCTATTCAAGTACTGCCCCCGTTGCGGCTCGGAACATTTCGAAGAGCACAACGGTAAGTCCAAACAATGCCGCGACTGCGGTTTCACGTATTACTTCAACCCCTCATCGGCCACCGTAGCACTGATTGTCAACGAACGAAACGAGCTGTTAGTGTGCCGGCGTGCCAAGGAACCTGCCAAAGGTACCCTTGACCTGCCCGGTGGTTTCATCGACATGTACGAGACCGGCGAAGAAGGCGTTGCCCGCGAAGTCAAAGAAGAAACCGGACTGACGGTGACCCGTGCCGAGTACCTTTTTTCTTTGCCTAACCTCTACCTCTACTCCGGTTTTCTGGTACACACGCTCGACATGTTCTTTCGCTGCACGGTGGAAGACACCACCCGCTTCACCGCCATGGACGATGCTGCCGAAGCCTTCTTCCTCCCCCTGCGGGACATTCGTCCGGAAGATTTCGGTTTGGATTCCGTCCGCCAAGGGCTGACGCGGTTCCTCCTGGCTTCAACCGGACACAACGAAGCTGCGACTTCATGAAAAACATCGTATCTTTCCCGGAAGAACAAAAATTCAGCATTCCAATTGGGGAAAGAAGAACATCGGTCCGGGCACACAACGGAACATTTTCTGTCGAGATTGCGAAAATAGTTTATAAAGCATTTTGTTTCCGCCAGTCCAAGTGAGTGGACAAGGTATTAGTTAACGAGACTACGAGAAAGCTTTGTCCACTTGTCCACAGAAGAAAAAGGCTATACGCTTCTCGGTTTCCAATGATTTTTCCTACCTTTGCACCAAGGAGACCGAGGTACGTTCTCCGCGAACATACACCCTATAATATAGAGAGCATCATGAGACATCGGATTTCACGAATACTATGCGCAGCCTTTTGTTGCGTACCCCTGCTGGTTTCGGCACAAAGCAACGAGAAAGTGGTTTCGCCGGAACGTCTTTACCAAGAGGGAGAAGCTTTATTCCGGCAGAAGGCTTACACGGCTGCCATCGCTCCCTTGCAGCAGTTTGTCCGCTTGGCCGGTGAAAGGAAAAACCCGCCGCAGACAGGCGAAGTGCAGGAAGCCGAATACATGCTGGTGTGTGCCGCTTACGAGACAAGAGACATACGGAGCGAAGCCTTGTTGGCCTCATTCTTGAAGAAGCATCCCGACACGCCGCATGCCAACCGCTTGCGTGCCCTGATGGCTTCCGAACGTTTCTTTGCCGAAGATTACGAAAGCGCACGGGCCTACTTCGCCGATACCCGTCTGGACTTGCTGTCCAACGAAGAACGCGATGAAATGACTTACCGGCTGGCCACCTGCTACCTGAAAACGGGCGAACTGCAAGAAGCAGCCATCTGGTATGAGACCGTGCGTGCCACCAGTCCGCGACATGCGGCCGACTGTACCTACTACTTGGCTTACATCCGCTATACCCAAGGTCGCTACGACGAGGCTTTGCAAGGATTCGCAGCTTCGTGCCATGAGGAAAAGTATCAGACACTCGCTCCTTACTATATCGCCGAAATTTACCTCCTCCGGCAAGACTATAAAAAAGCCGAAAGCACGGCCCGGGACTACTTGTCGGCTTACCCCAACCAGTCGTATGCCAACGAAATGTATCGCATCATCGGTGCTTCGGCCTACCACACCGGTCGTTACCGGGAAGCCATGAAAGCCTTTGAACAAAGCGGGACGGAAAAGCACACGCGACGCGACGCGCTGTACATGTATGGCATGACTTGCTACCACCTGGGTGTCTATACCCGTGTCCCGGAACTGTTGGGCCGGGTGACTACCGAGGATGACGCCCTTACTCAGAACGCCTGGCTGCATACGGGCTTGGCTTACCTGCACATGGCCGACAAGAATAAAGCCCGCATGGCTTTCGAGCAAGCGGCAACCTCTACGACTGACAAACAGATTCAGGAACAAGCGGCTTATAACTATGCCCTCTGCCTGCACGAAACCTCCTATTCGGCCTTTGGCGAATCGGTCACGGCTTTCGAAAAGTTCCTCAATGACTTTCCCCAATCGCCCTATGCCGACCGGGTGAGCAGTTATCTGGTGGATGTATATATGGAAACCCGCAGCTACGAGGCGGCTCTCCAGTCCATCAACCGCATCCAGTCGCCCAACCGGACGATACAAGAAGCCAAGACCCGTATTCTTTTCCAACTGGGAGCACAGGCTTTTGCCAATGCCGACTTTCCTACCGCCATTGATTACTTCAGCCAATCCCTGACCGTAGGGACAGGAAAGACGGAAGCTTCTCTCTATTGGCGGGGGGAATCCTACTACCGATTGGGACAAATGTCACAAGCCGCAGCCGACTTCCAACGTTACTTGAACATCGCTACAGACCGAAAGAGCGAAATGTACGCTTTGGCTTACTACAACCTGGGCTACATTGCTTTCCACCGGGAAGATTATCGGGAAGCTGAAAAGAACCTAAGCTACTATGTACAGCTGGAGACGGGAGAAAACCCGGCTGCCCAGGCTGATGCTTACAACCGCTTGGGAGACTGTTGCCTGAACGGACGACGCTTTGAAGAAGCCACTCACTACTATACACAAGCCGAACGCTTGGGAGCGGCTTCGGGCGATTATGCCCTCTACCAACTTGCTTTGGTATCCGGTCTGCAAAAAGATTACAACGCCAAAATCTCGCTTCTCGACCGTCTGGCCGAGAAGTATCCGAATTCGCCATACGCCGTAAACGGCCTGTACGAGAAAGGACGTTCCTATGTGCAACGCCAAGAGGGAACACAGGCCATCGCCACCTTCCGCGAGCTGTTGTCCAAGTATCCCGAAAGCCCGATAGCCCGTAAGGCTGCTGCCGAAATAGGACTGCTTTATTACCAGAGCGAAGATTATGACCGCGCCATTGAAGCCTACAAACAGGTCATCCATCAATATCCGGGTAGTGAAGAAGCCCGTCTGGCCATGCGCGACTTGAAGTCTATCTATGTAGATGCTAACCGGGTGGACGAATATGCCGCCTGGGTTGCCGAACTGCCGGGACAAGCTCCCTTTGAAGACAGTGAGCAAGACTCTCTGACCTATCTGGCTGCGGAGAAAGTATATATGAAGGGAGAAATAGCCTCTGCCCGGACCAGCCTGGAGCGTTACCTGCAAAGTTTCCCGGAAGGTGCTTTCCGACTGAATGCCCATTATTATTTGTGCCTCATCGGTCAACAGCAAAAGGAAGAGGAAACCGTACTGCTACATGCCGGCAAGTTGCTGGAATATCCGGATAGTCCCTACGCAGAAGAAGTCCTTCCGCTACGTGCCGAAATATTGTTCAACCGAAAGCAATATGCAGAAGCCCTGGCTGACTACCGACTGTTACAGTCCCGTGCCACCACTGTCGAACATCGCCGACTGGGTATCTTGGGAAGAATGCGCTGCGGGGTACTGCTGAAAGATGACATCGAAGTGATTCAGGCAGCTACCGAACTGCTGGCCGACTCCAAGTTATCCCCTGAATTACAATACGAAGCCCTGTACTATCGCGCTAAAGCTTACCTGAATCAGCATGCTCCGCAGAAAGCTACGGCAGACTGGCAAGCATTGGCGGGAGATACCCGCACCTTATACGGTGCCGAGGCCAAATACCGATTGGCTCAACAACTTTATGACCAAGGCAACTATGCGGAAGCAGAAAAAGAAGTACTGGAATTCATCGAACAAAGTACACCGCATGCCTATTGGCTGGCGCGTAGCTTTGTCCTGCTATCCGATGTTTACGTCGCTATGGACAAGCCACTCGATGCCCGGCAATACCTCCTCAGCCTGAAACAGAACTACCAGGCCGACGATGACATTGCCGACATGATTGAAGAACGACTGAACCAACTGGAAGAAAAATCCGATAACCATTCAATTCAATAATCCCTTCCTATGAAAATGAACAAGAACATACGATACATACTCGGGGGGATAGCCTTGTTGGCTTTACCTTGGAACACACAAGCTCAGCAGCAGGATAAAGACACCACCCTGACCCGGACAGTGGTAGTAGAGCAGGAATATAATCCGACCATCAAGGACGCCTCGAAGGTGAATGTCTTGCCCCAAGTAGAAATACCCACAGTCCATAAAAAATCGGTGGAGTATAACGAAACTCCCATGCCCGCTTCCCGGATTCCGAGTACAGACATGCAACCTTATGCGGGAAAAGAAGAGCAGCCCCAAGCACAGGCCGGCTATGCCCGATTAGGCTACGGTAACGATAACAATTTGGATATCCGGGCCAACTACCTGTTCACCTTATCGCCTAAAGACCGACTGAACGTGACGTTCGGCATGGACGGACGTAACGGAGACCTGAATATGGGCGAAGGCATGGAGGACTGGAAGTCACGCTACTATCGTACGCAAGCGCGTGTGGACTACTTGCACAACTTCCGCACACTAAACTTGAATGTGGCAGGAAACTTCGGGCTGAGCAACTTCAACCTGCAACCCGGCATGGCAGTAGGTAAGCAAAAATTCACATCGGGAGACGTGCATGTAGGCATAGCCTCTACGGACAAGAACCTGCCGGTGCAATATAGGGCCGAAACCAATCTGATGTTTTACCAACGTCAGAATGGACTTACTTACGACGAGCCTCTTAAGAACATCGGCGAAACATTAGTCCGTACCAAAGCCGTTGTTTGGGGAGATATCTCCGAAAAGAGCGGTATCGGCTTAGGCTTCGACATGGACAACTTCTTTTATGACGGATTAGCCTATTCAAGCAGCGACAATTCCCAAAGCTACAGCGAAATCAGACTATCGCCCCACTACCTGTACCAACACAATGGCTGGGATATACGCTTGGGCGCACACCTGGATGTGTTACTCGGAGTCCGCAGTGGGAACTGGCTGGTGGACCATCTACTCCTATCGCCGGACATCGAGATCCAATATACCTTTGCCGACAAGTATCAGGTGTATTTACAAGTCACCGGAGATAAACAAGCCAACGATTTCCGCCGTTTGGAACAGACAGACCCTTATGCCAACCTTCCTTATTTCAGGACTTCTACTTACGAATTCTTCAACGCGGCACTGGGCATCAAGGGCAGTCCTGCATCCGGCTTGTGGTTTCATGCGTTCGGCGGTGTACAATCTTTATTGAATGACTTATATTCGGGGGACTACGCTTCCAGCGCATGGAACGACTGGTTCTACCAAGATGACATCTACAACAGCTATGTAGGCGCGGAAGCAAGTTACTCCTACCGGAACATATTCACCTTCTCCGGCAAGGGAATCTTCCACCATTGGGAAGACGATGCCCGTCAAGCCCACCTATATCTGAAGCCCGCTTTTGAACTGGACTTCAACATAGAAGTCCGCCCCATACAAGCTCTGACTGCCCAAGTCGGCTATGAATTCGTTTCCCGCGAAGGCGAAGGTCCCAATAAAGCCAAGTCGGTCAACAACCTGTATGCCAATGCCACTTACGAACTGTTTGACGGAATCTCTGTCTATGCACAAGCCAAGAATCTGCTGAACAAACATTATTTAGTATATTACAGTTGCCCTACCCAAGGCATCAATTTCATAGGAGGCGTAAGTTTCCGCTTTTAAATTTTTCATTATTTAACAAGGTGGAGAAATTGTTTTTTTCTACTTTTGCGGGCAAAACCAAAGGGATACGCCCGCTACAAAGCCAGAAGTTATGGAGAAAAACTTAGTCATCGTCGAGTCACCGGCAAAAGCCAAAACCATCGGAAAGTTCTTAGGGAAAGACTACGAAGTTCTTTCCAGTTACGGTCATATTCGCGACCTTCGGAAGAAAGATTTCAGTATAAACATCAAGAAACACTTCGAACCGCAGTACGAGATACCTGCCGACAAGAAAAAAATAGTGGCTCAACTGAAAACTAAAGCAGACAAAGCCGATACCGTTTGGTTAGCATCCGATGAGGACCGCGAAGGAGAAGCCATCGCGTGGCATCTGTATGAAGTTTTAGGCTTGAAACCCGAACATACCAAACGCATCGTCTTCCACGAAATCACGAAAAACGCGATCATGCATGCCATTGAGCATCCACGACAAATAGATTTAAACCTGGTGGACGCCCAGCAGGCACGTCGCATATTGGACCGTATCGTAGGTTTTGAATTGTCACCTGTATTATGGCGTAAGGTGAAGCCCGCTCTTTCAGCCGGGCGTGTACAGTCTGTGGCCGTACGACTCATTGCTGAACGCGAACGCGAAATACAGGCCTTTCAGAGTGAAGCTGCTTATCGCGTGACAGCTATTTTCTCCGTACCCGACGAAGGAGGTAAAATGGTGGAAATGAAAGCCGAACTGGACCGACGTTTCAAAACGAAAGAAGAAGCCCGAGCCTTCCTGGAAGGTTGTAAAGATGCGACCTTTACCATTCGCGACATTGCGACCCGGCCGCTTAAGAAAAGTCCGGCTCCCCCCTTCACTACTTCAACTTTGCAACAGGAAGCGGCTCGTAAATTGGGATTCTCAGTGACGCAGACCATGATTGTAGCACAAAGCCTTTATGAAGCAGGACACATTACTTACATGCGTACCGACTCAGTCAATCTCTCTGAACTGGCCATCCAAACGACGCGTGAAGCCATCACCACGAAGATGGGCGAACGCTATGTACAAACCCGTCACTACACAACCCGAACCAAGGGCGCACAAGAAGCACACGAAGCCATCCGCCCCACGTACATGGATCACGCTGAGATCGAAGGCAATGCCCAAGAACGTCGGTTGTATGACCTGATATGGAAACGAACAGCCGCTTCGCAGATGGCGGATGCCGAATTGGAGAAGACCACAGTCAGTATCCAAATCAGCGGCATGGATGAGGAATTTACAGCCGTAGGTGAGGTGGTGAAGTTTGACGGTTTCCTGCGGGTGTATCGCGAATCGGATGATGAAGAAACTGACCATAGCGAAACAGGCGGACTTCTTCCACCTTTGGTTAAGGGACAGCAGTTGGACTACGACCGCATGGCAGCTACCGAACGCTTCACCCAACACCCACCGCGCTACACAGAAGCCAGCTTGGTACGCAAACTCGAAGAACTGGGTATCGGTCGTCCGTCAACTTATGCGCCTACCATTTCTACCATTCAGCAACGCGAATATGTAGTAAAGGGAGAAAATCCGGGAAAAGAACGGAGCTACAACCTGCTTACCCTAAAACACGGCAAGCCTATTACCGACGAAAACCGTACAGAAACCGTCGATGCCGAGAAAGGTAAACTATTGCCGACAGATGTGGGTATGGTTGTAAACGAGTTCCTGACCCGTTACTTCCCCGACATCCTCGATTATAACTTCACCGCCACGGTAGAGAAACAGTTCGACGAAATAGCAGAAGGAGAAGCTAAGTGGACCGAAGTGCTCGAACGCTTCTACCAGAAATTCCATCCTTCCGTTGAGCAGACCCTGGCCGTGAAAAGTGAGCATAAGGCCGGAGAACGCATCCTGGGCACCGACCCCGAAAGCGGACGGACTGTATCGGTCAAAATCGGACGCTTCGGGCCCATGGTACAAATAGGCAGTGCCACCGATGAAGAAAAGCCCCGCTTCTCACGTTTGGACAAAGGCATGTCCATCGAAACTATTACGCTCGAAGAGGCTTTGAAGCTATTCCGCCTGCCCCGCGTATTGGGCAACTACGAGGAAGCCGAAGTGAAAGTCAACAACGGACGTTACGGCCCCTATATACAGTGGAACCAGTTGTTCGTAACGCTTCCGAAAGGCACCGACCCGATGGCCGTTACGCTGGACGAAGCCATCGGCCTGATTCGGCAGAAACAAGAGAACGAAGCCAAACGACATATCAAGAAGTTCGCCGAGGAGCCCGAATTGGAAATCATGCGGGGACCTTACGGACCATACATCGCTTACCAAGGCAGTAACTACAAGATACCCGAAGACATTGTCCCCGAAGACCTCAACCTGGAAGCCTGCATGAAACTCATCAACCTGCAGAACGATCCCGACCGACCCAAACGCCGAGGCAGGGCTGTCCGGAAAAAGAATTAATGCCACCCCTATGAGGATAGAATTCAAAGACATTGAACTGAAGGACAAAGAACTGATTACCTCGTTTACCCAACACAGCCCGTATCGTCATTGTGACTGGTCGTTTTCTAACCTGTGCAGTTGGCGTTTCCTATATCATACCCAGTTCGCCGTGCTTGGTGGTTACCTGTTGCTCCGGTTCCGGGCGGACGGCGAACGGTTTTACATGATGCCCGTCGGACAGGGGAACTTAGCCTGCGTGCTGGAGGAGCTGATACAAGATGCCCGCCAAGCGGGCGAACCCTTCCGGATGCTGGGCATAGACGCCGACAGCCGCCGGGAGTTGGAAGCCCTCCTGCCGAACCGTTTCAACTTTACGACCGACCGTGACTATGCTGATTACCTGTACCTGCGGACCGACCTGGCGACCCTGCAAGGCAAAAAATTCCAACCCAAGCGGAATCATATCAACAAGTTCAAGCGCACGTATCCCCACTATACCTACACGCCCATCACGCCCGACCGTATCCCGGAATGCCTGGCCCTGGAAGCCGAATGGTGCAGGGCCAACGACTGCGACCAGCATGAAGGAACCGGCAACGAACGACAGGCACTGACTTATGCCCTCCAACATTTCGACGAACTGGGCCTGACGGGCGGCATCCTGCATGCCGGGGGACGCATAGCCGCCTTCACCTTCGGCATGCCTATCAATGAAGACACGTTCGGCATCCATGTGGAGAAAGCCGACACACGCATCGAAGGAGCCTACGCCATGATTAACCAGGAGTTTGCCAACCATATCCCCCAGCAGTACACCTACCTGAACCGCGAAGAAGACCTGGGTATCGAGGGACTGCGCAAAGCCAAGCTCTCCTATCAGCCGGTCCTACTCCTGGATAAATATACCGCCAGCCTGCGCGAAACATCCGTCGAACCCTAAAACCTCCGGAATCATGAAGCGGAAAGAAAAAATCAAGCAACTGTGGAAAACCTGCTTTGAGGACACGCCCGAGTTCGTCGACCTCTATTTCGACCTGCGCTACACCAACGACGTCAACCTCTGCATCGAGAGTGGCGACGAGATCCTGGCCGCCTTGCAACTGCTGCCCTATCCCATGACCTACGCCGGGCAGACCGTCCCCACGGCCTACGTATCGGGAGCCTGCACCCATCCCGACTATCGCGGAAAGGGCGTGATGCGCGAACTCCTCGCCGAAGCCTTCAGCCACATGCACGCCCAGGGGGTGATGCTGTCGACCCTGATTCCGGCCACGCCCAGCCTGTTCCGTTACTACGCCCGCAGCGGATATGCCGACGTGTTCCGCTACGCCTCAACGCTGTGGCAGCCCGACGCATGCCCGACCGACACGCCATCGGCCTACAACCACCTGCGCACCACCGAGTTCCGCGACGACATCTACCGCTACCTCGACCGGAAGCTCGGCGAACGCCCCTGCTGCCTGCAACACACCGCCGCCGACTTCCGCGTCATCCTCGCCGCCCTGCGGTTGGAAGGCGGCCAGGTCGATGTCCTCAGCCGGCAAAGCCGCGTGGTGGCAGCGGCCGTCACCCATCCCGCCGCAGACGGTACATGGACGGTGGGCGAGCTGGTCGCCGAGTCGCCGACGGAGGCCGACACGCTCCTCCACGCCATCAGCCGCGCCTCGGGCGACGTCCCGTTGCGCCTCATCCACCCCGTACAACCCGCCACCGCCGCCCACCCCTTGGGCATGGCCCGCATCATCGACGCCCCGGCCATGCTCCGCCTCTACGCCGCCGCCCACCCCGAAGTCGGCCTCAACCTCGCCCTGAGCGACGAGCTGATAGCGGCCAACACCGGCTACTACTACCTCTACGGCGGGAAGTGCATGCGCAGTAAGGACCGCCTGCCCGGAGGCCATCGCCACCTCACCGTCGACCAGCTGACGCAAGAACTCCTCGCGCCCGAACATCCCTACATGAGCCTGATGCTCAACTAACGACCGTAGGAGGACGAATCCCTACGTACCGAAGGAGCGATAAACGCGCCTTGACGGAAACTTCACTGCGTCTGGATGGAAACTTCAACGCATCCAGCCGGAAACTTCGTCGCATCGAAACGCATTCTATAAATCAAGCCTTGATTCTTACGAATCTAAGCTTGATTTTTACGATTCAAGGCTTGATTTTTAAGAATCAAGCTTAGATTTATAGAACGTATCAAGTCGCGACAAGGTTTTCACCAAGGCGCAGTGAAGTTTCCGCCTGGATGCGTTTAAGTTTCCATCAAGGCGCGTTTATGGCTCCTTCGGGAGGCGTTTGAGTCGTCCTCCGGACGGAATCGGAACGAAGACTGATGGGAGGGACGGGGGGAAAGGTCAGGCGTGCGACGTGAGCAGGCGTTCCAGCTCTTCCGCATTCAGGCGCAGGTGAAACTGCCCCTTGTAGGCGACGGAGATGGCCCCCGTCTCTTCCGACACGATGACCGCATGGGCGTCCGACACCTGCGAGATGCCCATGGCGGCGCGATGGCGCAGGCCCAGCTCCTTCGGTATGTCCAGGTTGTGCGACACCGGCAGGATGCAACCGGCGGCCCGGATGCGACGCTTGCTGATGACCATGGCCCCGTCGTGCAGCGGGCTGTTCTTGAAGAAGATGTTCTCAATGAGCCGCTGGTTGATGTTGGCATCGATGATGTCGCCCGTGCGCACGACGTCGTCCATCGGCACGTCGTGTTCGATGACAATCAGTGCTCCGACCTTCTGCTTCCCCATGCTCAGGCAAGCCATCACCACGGGCATGATGTCGTCGTGCTCCATCGACTGTTTCTTTCCGCCGGTGAAGAAGCGCACGATGGCACTGGCCTGCCGGTGCGAACCCAGCGTCTGAAGGAAGCGCCGGATCTCTTCCTGGAACAGCACGATCAAGGCCAGGACGCCCACGCTGACCAGCTTGTCGAAGATGGAGCCCAGCAGCTTCATCTCGAGCACCTGGGAGACGACCAGCCAGCACACGATGAACACGAGAATGCCCGTAAAGATATGGATAGAGCCCGATGCCTTCATCAGCTTGTACGTATAGTAGAGCAGGAAGGCGACGAGCAGGATGTCGATAAAGTCTTTTATGCCAAATTCGAAAAACACGATGCGTCAGGATTAAGGGTTAATGTATGGGAGAAATCAATCGTCTATGGGTTCTTGCCGCCGGAGTGCTTCCACGACCTGAATCACCTCCATGGCCTGCCGCACATCGTGTACGCGCAGGATGTCGGCCCCCTTCATGAGTGCCACGGTGTGCAGGGCGGTAGTTCCGTTCAGCGCGTCGGCCGGTTCCACCTGCAGCAGGCGGTAGACCATCGACTTACGCGACACGCCCACCAACAGCGGCAGGCCGAACATGGCAAACTCCTCGAGGTGGGCCAGGAGGCGATAGTTGTGCTCCAGCGTCTTACCGAAGCCGAAGCCCGGATCGAGTATGATGTCCTTGCCACCCAAATCCCTGAACTGCTGCACGCGACGGGCGAAATACTGCATCATCACGGCCAGCACGTCGTCCTCGTAATGGGGGGCATGTTGCATCGACTGCGGCGTCCCTTGCATGTGCATCATGACGTAGGGCACTCCCAGCCGGGCCACCGTTGCGAACATGTCCTCATCCAGTTCGCCCGCCGATATGTCATTGATGATGGCCACGCCGTATTCTTCGACACACATCCGCGCCACGTCTGCCCGGAACGTATCGACCGACACGACGGCATCCGGTGCTTCCCGCCGCAGGGTAGACAAGCCGCGACGCAAGCGCTCCATCTCTTCCGCTGCCGAAACATCGGCTGCATCCGGACGCGAAGAGTAGGCTCCCACGTCGATGATAGCTGCCCCTTCAGCCACTATCTGCCTCACCCGTGCAGCTATATCGGCCTCCGTTTGCATCCGGCTGCCGGCGTAGAAAGAGTCAGGCGTCACATTCAGTATGCCCATCACACAGGGAGTAGAAAGGTCGAGCAACCGCCCATTCACATTGAGCAACTTCGATTGAGGTATATCCGTATTCATATTCAAGCTTCCATTTATGCCCGCAAATGTACGCAAAAAAGCGGTAGTGTGCATCTGTCTGCATGGCATTTTTGATAGCATGACCAACAACATACTATGTTCTGAGGTATAACATACTATGTTTCGGTACACAACATACTATGTTATTCGACAAAACATAGTTTCTTTTCAAGGCGTTATGATGCCTCTTCCAAGGCAAGGAAAGCACATAGTAAATGAGGGGACAAAGAGCAAAAATGTCAGATTTTGTAACGAAAGAAATATTGCCATCGGATCTCCTTATCCTCCTGAAGAATGCAAAAAGCGATGTATAATTGCAACAGGGCGACAAAGATCAAAGACATTGTATCTGGCACTCCATGTTTAACCTATATCAGAAACAATTCATTTTTTACATTTATCACATTAATCATTAAAATCTTTTTTTCCAATATTATCGCGTAAGTACGCAACATTTTTTTACTTTCTTTGTATAATTCGATCTTTTTTTTACTTTTGCCCCAAATCAAGTAAAAAAAGAAAATTAAAGAAACAGACATTTGATTTAAAGACATATTGCAGGCAAACTCGTAGACAAGTTATTTGGCGTAGTTAAATCTGGTATATTTAAGCCTGTTCTCCAAGTAGCGAGTCGAAAGGTGGGATTGTACCTCAACAAAGGGGTGCAGACTGCTTTTCCCTATTTTAACAACTGGGTTTTACCAGAACCTACTACGTAAATTAAGCAAAAAAGGAAATTGCATCCTTTTCTTATATCCTTGCTAGAGAAAGGACTGAGCGACAAGCCCCTACAATATGATTATACCTATTTGGATGCCCGGGATTCCGTTTCCATGCTGATGACCGTAGTTACCCGAAAACCTGTCAGAATCGACTCCCTCCTTATTCAATTGCCCTCGACTGCAAACATAAAACATCCGCTGGAACAAATTTATATACAGCCCAAAGGCAAAAAGTGGGAAAACCGTCTACAGTGTACTATCAGCTACCAAGAATGGTGCTTGATGTACGCCAGCCCAGAACCTTTCATTTTACAGTTTTCCATGCCCGACGAGGATAATGAAATCGTTTTTGCAGACAAACGACATAAGTGGACAAAGATAGCTGCCAGGTTCACCGGCTTACAACAAATTATCGAATTAAATAAAACCGGAAAGGATATATAAGAATCAAATTATTTAATAACTACTTAAAAAAGACGTATTATGAAGAAACTGTATTATTATTTATGGGGAAGTGCCTTATTGCTTTCCGCTTGTGGGGGCGATGATAGCAATGTCCCCGGTGGAGAAGAGCCCGATGTACCGGTGTTGAGTCAAAAATTGTAACCTTCGATGCTTCCATCAATCCGGCTTCACGCGCAACAGATACCCAATTTGACCGAAACGATGAGATAAGCGTCTTCGCCGTTCTTTCTGCCTTGGACGACAACAAAGGAATCATCAAGGAATCGGGGAACTACGCGGACAACGTACGCTATTACTACGATGGAACTAAGTTCACTTCGGAAAACGGTATATACTGTCCGGAAGACGGCAGTAAAGTATTCTATCATGCTGTTTACCCTTATTGCCCCAATGCAAGCAATAGCTTCACATTTGATGTGGAAACCGATCAATATACTTCTAACGGCTATACGTTGAGCGACTTGTGTACGGCCAGCACTTCCGCTACCGACGCAACTTTGGTTCCACTTAAATTTAATCACCGATTAACCAAACTGACCATCGACTTGCAAGGTGACAATTGGCCATCGGGCGAGATGGAATTGAGAATCAACAACGTCTATACAAGCATTCAGATAGACTTGAATAACCTGACATTTACGCCCACAGGCAACAGGCAAAACATCGAATGTGCCACGAATGGAACCCGAAGTTTCAAGGTAATATTGCCTCCCCAACAGATTGAAGGCGGGACGGACTTTGCTACACTGACCATTGGTGGTACGCCCTACAACATCACCATCACTGATGACACAGATTTAGATTCCGGCGTACAGTTCGACATGAAAATCAATATGAACGAAAACTATGAAATCGTCGAGTTTACCGGTGACATTAATCTTTGGAACGAACCGGATGACCGATTGGACAACGTAGTGCCGGAAGACATCCAAGACGATATCGAAGAACACATGCCCATCTATCGGGGAGTGAATCCACCCAATGTGGAGGGAGGCTACTTTATGGACGAGGTTGAAACTGTATATTGTGAGGACTATGGTAATGGAGGTTATGCACCAGGCCATATTGTGAACTCCATGTATATTCGTTTCCTAAATCAAAATATGACCAACAATACGGTGGACTTTATGGAAAGCAATGAAAATGGTACATCTGTCAGCGAAGGAAACGGCGCGTTCATCAGTGGTTCAGGTAATAACTTCACAGCTTTTTTCAACACCATAGGAGAAACAGATGGTATTTCTACTAGAACAGCTTTGGTTATTTCCGGTACTAAAAGCACGAGCGGTATTCAAAATTTATACTATGCTTTTGTAATGGTAGAAAAAGGAGAAGATCCTAACAATCACTTGATGAAAGAAGGTGTGTTCCGTATTTTTAAAGACAGTGACGGATTGGCCGTCAACTACGACTGGTCGGCTCATACAAAGTTTGTCCCCTCAGATGCCGGACATAAATTCGGTCTATTCGACAATTGCCGATAAATCAAATAAGAAGAAGGAGTGTGTCTGAAGCTATGGACACACTCCTGATTTATTTTTCATTTAAACTGTACTGACATGAGACTCAAAATCCTGTTTAACTTATTCATCTTAGGAATATGCGTGGCCGCTTGTAATAAAAACGATCAGCCTGTCAGTCCACAAGCAGAAAGCTACGTAAACTTCCTCTCAGAAAACTCATCGACAACGAAAGCCACCGACACCCAGTTCGAAACGGGTGATCGTATCAGCGTATTTGCTACAACTGACGGGAATATCTACCGGGAAAACTATGCAAATAACATAGCATATACTTATCTGAATGAACGTTTTATTCCTACCGGGGAAGGCATTGCTTTGGAAGACGAACGCACTTCGCTTTATTATTGTGCAATTTACCCTTATCTGCAAATTGCAGACTACAATTGGGGAAATGCTTTTGCTTTCCAGGTGCAAAGCAACCAAAGTACCCACAGCGGATACACCAACAGTGACTTGATGCTGGCCTACACTGATCAAGCATCATCGGCTTCGTTGATTCCATTGAAATTCAATCATCAACTGAGCAAAGTCGTTATTAACACCGTAGATTTCGCCTCATCCGATCTGACTATCATTTTATCGGATGTATATACGAACGTCATGGTCAACTTGAATGACCGTAGCGTTACTTCTTCTACCAATCGTAAGTCAACCGTCACCTTGGGTGCTAACGGAACGAATAGCTACCGCGCCATTATTCCCTCGCAAACCATTAAGAGAGACACCCAACTGGCAACCGTCACCCAAAACGGAAACAGGTATTCAGTAGCAGCACCCAAAGACATTACTTTTAGTTCTGGTACTCAAACCACGCTCACCTTCGTCCTGAACCGATGGAATGAAGTAGATGTTTACGTGGGAGATTACGAACCGGAGGAAGAGACAGGAGATGCGTGCCCATACAAACCATTTGAAGGACCAAAGATCATACAAATTACACGAAGAAAAGACGAAAAAATTAACATGGTATATAATTACCAATATGATAACCAAAATCGTATAATGACATTTTCATATGGAGAAAATTATGACCACATTGATCATATATGGAACTATCAGTACGATCAAGATAAAGTAACAGCAACCCTAAATGATGGTACAGATCAAATATTAGAAGGATATTTCAATGAGAATGGCCATATTGTTGAAGTAGTAAATCGTTTAACAAAAGAATCTCTTGTTCAGTACGAGTATAATACTTATGGCTATCTTACAAATATCAAAAATGAAAAAGATGAATTAGACATTCGATATGATGATAATTGGAATCTTACTTCAATACATTCGTCTTTGCTCGTAAGTTATGATAACAATACTTATACGTACGGTAACGAAATAAATATATCAAACCTCGACCTCAACAAAGTCTGGACATCAATCAATTTTGAGACTTTTTCAGAAATAGCTATATTTGGACAATTTGACTTCTTAGGATATCGATCTCCCAATCTGATCATAACTCAGCGGAATCGTAACACCCATGCTACAGATGGAGGAAAAACGACTTATGAATTTGACTATATAATGGAAAATGAACGAGTGACAAATGTTGTATATAGTTTGTACAATCCTCTATATACATATACAGTCATCTACGCTCCTTAGTAACCTCCCTATCTGACAAGGGTGTATTAAATGCTATCATTCCATTATCCCGAAGCGAAGGATCTCCCGCTTACTTGTACCAACGGGAGATGTTTCACTGCGTTCCAACATGACAGAATGATAACAGCCTCGCATTTTGATACGCCCTCGGAAAGTGCTACATCCCAAAAAGGTTAAAGATTCACACAAATCTACCTATTCCTTATTAGTAAAGGGCTACCCAAGGGTCTCCAATCAACAGAGGAGAACCCTTTGGTTTCGGGTAGAGAAACATGATCTTCCTGCATAAAGTCCTGTATGGAATAATTAATATCAGACAACTGCATAATACGGTTCACGATGCACCATCGGCTTTGTGCGTTGAAGTAAGGTACATTGTTGTTCATGCAACTGTTCTCTTCCGGTCGCCACACGCCGTACTGATATTCGAAGCCACCTTCATAAGCTCCTACACCGCTGTACTTGTCCACACCGATGAAATCTTTCCAGAGAATGACCGACGTGTCGTCCGTGAAATCCAGATTCATCTGATAGCCCCACTTCTGCCATTCCTTGATTTCCTGTACTCTATATGAAGGTATGGTTTGCGGATAGTAGACATACTCGTCACATAAAAAGCCGAAACCGTGTCCACCTGCTTCATGGTGAACCAATCCTTCGAAGTCATTGGGCGACTCCTCCTCGCTCATGGGGCACAAGGCTATTGCATTGCCATCAGCATACAAATAGGTTGTTCCTGCATACTTTGTGCTATTCAGTACCACAAGAATTGTTACGGGTTTGTTGTGTGGAAGTTCTTCCACTTGATAGGCATACTCAAAAACCAAATCGTCATTGCATGTAATCTCAGTACCGGTCCCGAAAGTGGAGCCAAACTTGTTATTCACCCTGCCCCAACCGCTTTGCTGACCTACGCCCGCCTCTGCCGATTCAGCCACTACCATATGGATATGAAAGTAATCGCGGTAGGACTGATAGGGTTCTATTGAAAAGAAATAATCGGTAGCTTGCTTCATAGCTACTTCATACCTTCCCCCTTTTGCCAAATCGTCCCCCACAAAACCATCGCCCATTACCACCAGATTGACATCGCCTTGTGAAGCCTGCTGCAAACAGACCACATCGCCGTCACAATAATAATCCGTACTCCCGGCTTTTTGAGTAACATAGAGAGTGTCGGACAGTTCGTACCGGGTATTATAAATAATAACTTCGGCTTGTCGTTCTTCTTGCTGACGGTTTTCAGCTATACGCAAAACGAGGGTCTGCGTTCCGAAAGAATCAAAACCCGAGCCACCACCTATGGAGCCCATTCCAGAGTCCTCCACAGGGAATACCCATTTTTCTGCTTCTTGGGGTAAAATCTTCAGTTGACAGGTCACGTTCCTATTCATATCCACTGACAACTCCGTCCCTGACGCATCCACTTCATACCACTTACACCCTACAAAAGCCAATTCCTCTTGAGCATTTTGTGTAATCAGTAAATCTTGACTTTCACTAGACGTATTCACTCTGATTGTTGCCGAACGTTGTTTTTGAGTCTTGTTCGTGGAAACCGCTATCGTCAATCGAGCAGTTTCGTATCCTTGCGAGGGATATACCGTTATCCACGACGGGACAGAAGACGATAGCCACCAAGCATCTTCTGCATAAACAAAGATTTCTTGTTCCTTTCCATCCCATGCATAAGTAAGCGTGTCATCAGAAAGCGACAAATAAGATTTCTTATCATCGCCACACCGACAGAATATGACAATCAACAAAATACAATATAACTTATTCATAAGAAGTTAACCCTAAAACCAAACAAGCCACAAGCCTTTTCAGCCTGTAGCTTGTCGGTAAATCAAAAACAAAAGAATAATCAACTCACTCTTTCGTTCCCGAGAAGAACCATTCGGTACCTCCCAAAGAGAATGTTATACTCAACGAATTCTGAGTACACGTTCCTTCAATAGAATAAGAACTTTCCGAGGTCAAATACATAACTCCCCCGTTTCTTTCTTCAATATTTAAAATAACCGGATCCGGATCTACATCAAACGTTTCGCAAGTACACTTGAATGATACGGCATCATTGGCTCTTCGAGTCAAGGTTACATAGGCTCTAGCCGGCTCATCTGTATATCCCATCGGTTTCAAAGTTCCTACATAATCTCCTTCTATTCTTTGAGCCGAATTAAGCACCGTTTCTTCATCATCATCGCTACAACCGGCAAAACTTACACTCATGGCCACCATTACTAGCAGCATGGATACATACTTCATCATTTTCATACACTCTTTTTTTAAATTGTTATTAACTATTATACAAAGATAGTTGCTTTTAAAAGAGTGCATAACTCAAACATGTATCCAACCAGCATACATGTACACCGATTGGAGACAATTTTATTACAAACAGGAAACTTTTATATACGTTGAAATAGCGAATGGCAGAATTCTTCTATATATTAAAATCTATACAGGTTGTATTTACGAACGACGAGCCTTCTCTTCCTCCTGAGGAATGCGAAGAGCCGTGTACAGTTGCAGTACGGCTGCAATGCTGAGGCAGACAATCCACTCATTGCGCTGGGTGAGGAACATCAAGGCTCCAGCCAGCACCAACAAAATGGCACCCAGCAATTGCTGACGCCGCAAGCGTCGCAAAGACGGCGTAGGTGTAGGAAAAGGACTATTGAATTGCGCCAAAGCAATAAGGGTGGCGCCAAGAGTATATACGTAAGGAGCAGGTGCCCATCCGGTGATGTAAACGGCTGCACCGGTAAGAGTCATAACAGTGCCTACGGCAAATAGGGCAGTGATAAGGGATTGCTTGTTCATTATAAGTATAAGGGTCTGTAAGTTAACGTGCGGGGTCATGTTCGAAGACGTAAATATCTTCGTTAGGCTTCTTCATCAGATATTTTTCCCGAGCCACCTGCTCGATGGCACCGGAATCTACGGCCAGCTCCATCAATCGGCGTGTGCTATAGTCATATTCGGCTTGGTACTTTTCAATCTCCTGACGCAGGGTACGTTCTTCATTGGCCAAACGAAGCCGACGGATAATATTGTTTTCGTCGAGGAAACCGACAATCACTGCAAACAAAAGCAAGGTAATCAGATACTTGTGCCTGCACACATAAGCCCAAAAACTGTTGATATTCTCCATAAGACAAACTTAGTTTGAAATCTATGCGTACAAAGATACGGTTAATCTGTGGAATAAATGCTTTTTTTGCGTACATTTGCAAGTAAATGAATGCACATCATCGAATATGGAAGACTATATCGTATCGGCTCGAAAATATCGCCCGGCCACTTTCGAATCGGTTGTAGGACAACGGGCACTGACTACTACTCTGAAAAATGCTATTGCAACAGGCAAACTGGCCCATGCTTACCTGTTTTGCGGTCCGCGTGGTGTGGGGAAGACCACATGCGCCCGTATTTTTGCCAAAACCATCAACTGCTTGAGTCCGGATGCGGATGGAGAAGCATGCAACCATTGCGAATCGTGCCTTGCGTTTAATGAACAACGTTCGTATAACATCCATGAATTGGATGCGGCGTCGAATAATTCCGTCGACGATATCCGGCAACTGGTGGAGCAGGTGCGTATCCCGCCTCAAGTGGGACGTTACAAAGTCTACATCATTGACGAGGTACACATGCTTTCGACCTCAGCCTTCAATGCCTTTTTGAAGACATTAGAAGAACCGCCTCGTCACGCCATCTTTATTTTGGCCACCACCGAGAAGCATAAGATATTGCCTACCATCTTGTCACGCTGCCAGATTTATGATTTCAACCGCATCAGCGTGGAGGATATCGTAGAGCACCTCACTTACGTAGCCTCAAAAGAAAACATCACGGTCGAACCGGAAGCACTGAATGTGATAGCCCTGAAAGCTGATGGCGGTATGCGCGACGCGTTGTCCATCTTCGATCAAGTAGTCAGCTTCACCGGCGGCAACATCACTTACCGCAGCGTCATCGAAAACCTGAATGTGCTAGACTATGAATACTATTTCCGGCTGACCGATTATTTTTTGAGTAATAAAGTAAGCGATGCCCTGTTGTTACTGAACGAGGTGCTAAACAAAGGATTCGACGGCAGTCATTTTATTACCGGCCTTTCTTCCCATTTCCGCGATTTGCTGGTAAGTAAAGATGCTGTCACCCTGCCTCTATTACAGGTAGGTGCCAGTATACGCCAACGCTATCAGGAGCAAGCCCAGAAGTGTCCGTTGCCATTCCTTTATCGCGCCATGAAGCTCTGTAACGATTGCGACTTGAACTATCGGGCCAGTAAGAACAAACGTTTGTTAGTGGAATTGACTTTAATACAAGTGGCGCAAATCACCTCGGGTGAGGAAGAAGCCATCAGTGGTGGGCGTAGCCCTAAGCAGATAAAACCCATATTTAATCCCCCAAAAGCTCCGGCACCCGCATCGGACGCCCCAGCTCAACAGAAGTCAACTCCCCAACCGGCGGTAACTCAAGCCCCTGTACAGACTCCGCCTAAGGCTTATTCCACTCCATCCTCAACTGTGCTGCTTGCCAAGGAACCGGAAGAAAAGAAAGTTCCTCACATGAAAATAGACGGACTGGGAATATCCATCAAGCAACGTCCGCAAGTTCCGACAGAGACGATTAACTCCCCCTCGTCGCAACCGGTGGAGAAAGAACAACCGGAAGAAGATTTTATCTTTAATGAGCGAGACGTCAACTACTATTGGCAAGAGTATGCCGGCCGGATGCCCAAGGAGCGGGTAGCCATGGCCACCCGCATGCACAACATGCGCCTGACTCTGCTCAATGCAACGACTTTCGAAGTCGTAGTAGACAATGAAATCGTTGCTAAAGAATTCACAGCCATGATACCCGACATACAACAATATCTCCGCTCTCGCCTTAAAAACAAACAGGTGACCATGACCGTACGCGTCAGCGCCCCGACTGAAAAAATACATGCCTACGGCCGTGTAGAAAAGTTTCAGATGATGGCCCAAAAGAATGCGGCTCTATTGCAACTAAAGGATGAATTCGGGCTGGAACTTTATTAATCACCCACACCCGAATTAGCTCTCATTTTCAATAGTTTGAGCAGGGTTGTTATTTAGAAAGCAAACAAATTAAGCTGAAATATTTCACAGAGGACTACAACCAATGAAGAAAAACATTACTTTTGCCCTTGTAAATTAGTACTAATAATTTAAATTCAAAGAAAATGGCTTACGTAATTAGTGACGATTGTATTGCTTGCGGAACTTGCATCGACGAGTGTCCGGTAGGCGCTA
>CALUOT010000028.1 GCA_944322355.1 uncultured Bacteroides sp.
GAGCAAACCTCAGAGGGGTTGCAGACAAGAAGTTTTTCTTATTCCGTATCGCAAACCTATATGCCTATCCCCACTAAAAATCTACTGAGCCGAAAAGAGCAGGATGCAAGGTCAAGTCATGCGTGGGTAAGGATGTTTATCCCACAAAGTCTTTAGGGAGCATTCCGAACTGTTTTAAGAAGCATTTGGCAAAGTAAGATGGTGAGTTGAAACCTACCGCATAGCATACTTCATTGATTTTACATTCTCCTTCTTTGAGCAGTTGGGCAGCCCGTTTCAGTCGTTCTATACGAAGGTATTCATTGGGAGTCAAGTCAAGTACTCCTTTTATTTTTCGGTAGAAGTTGGAGCGGCTCATGTTCATGCTATCTGCCATGTCGTCCGTTGTAAACTCAGAGTTACTTAGGTTGGCTAAGATGATTTCGTTTAGTCTTTTAATGAATTCTTCGTCTGCTTTAGTCAAGGCCATTGTGTTTACTGCCACAAAAGGAGACTTGGCGAATGTCTGGCGCAGTTTCTCCCGATTGTTGATCTGGTTGGCTATGACTGCTAATAAATATTCAGTAGAAAAGGGCTTTTCAATGTACGCATCGGCTCCTAATTCTAATCCTTCTATTTTGGACTGCATGTTGGTTTTGGCTGTTAACAGGATGACGGGGATATGGCTGTAGTTTAAGTCACCTTTGATGGTTTTACATAGTTCAAAGCCGTCCATAACAGGCATCATCACATCGCTGACCACCAAGTTTACGAAATTCTTGTCTATGATTTGTAGTGCTTCTGCACCATTGTTGGCTGTCAACACTTCGTAATCCGGAGACAATTGGCGGGCGATGAATGAAAGCATGCTTGCATTATCTTCTACAACGAGTACCATCCATTTGGATTTCTTGTTTTCATCCGGTTCGACGGACATGCTTCCCGATTTGGCAGAAGGTTCGCTTTCCGATGGGAGTACAATGGTAGAAGCTTGTCTGACGGGTAGAGTCAGACAAAATTCGTTGACATCTTTCCGGTCGGACATGACTAATTTCCCTTCATGTAATTCTGCCAACGAGCGCGAAAGGGCCAATCCGATGCCCGTACCGGTTGTTGTCACTTGGGTGTCCTCCTGCCCGTTGAATCGTACGAAAGGCTTAAAGATTTCTTCTCTCATGGCAGGTGGAATTACCGGACCGTCGTTGACTGTGCAAACGCGGAATGTATGGGGTACTTCTTCTGTTTGTTCCGTTTGCAAAGTGACGTGGACGTATGTGGCGGCATATTTCACGGCGTTGTTCAGCAAGTTGCTGATAATCTTGGTGAAGGCCTCTTTGTTTACATGAGCATGAAAATTGGGAACTGAAAGTTCCAACGTGAATTCCAATCCTTTTTGGCGGGCAGTGGAAGTAAACCGTAAATGGGTCTCGCGTAAGATTTCTGTAATGTCGCATTCGGTGAAATTCAGGCGATAGCCTTGGCTTTCTGCTTTTCTGAAGTCCAGTAACTGGTTGGTCAGGTTAAGCAGTCTCTCCGTATTCTGTTGCATGATGTGCAAGTCTTCGCGCGTTTCGGAATCAATACCGGCTTTTTGCAAGATGTTCTCCAACGGACCTTTGATGAGCGTCAATGGAGTGCGGACTTCGTGGGCTACGTTGGTGAAGAAGTCGAATTTTGCCCGATAGATTTCCCGCTCTTTTTCCTGTTCGAACTTCTCCAGCTGTCTGCGATGGCGTCGGTAGCTGCGTTGTTTGAAGTACCAGTAAACATATAACGAGCATCCTATGACCAACAGGGCATAGATGCAGTAGGCCCATACGGAAAGATAGAACGGTGGCAGAATTTCTATATGGAGTTTCTTTTCTTTTTCATTCCAAAGTCCGTCGCTGTTGGAGCCTTTTACATGGAAGACATATTGTCCGTATGGCAAGTTGGAATAGCTAATCACAGGACTTTCGCCCATTAGAATCCATTTCTCGTCAAATCCTTCCAGCTTATACATGAGTTTGTTCATCCGTGGTGCCTGATAGCTCAATGCGGCAATGCGGAACGAGAACGAGTTCTGGTCGGCCTGTAAGGAGATTTTGTCGGCAAATGTGATGCTTTTCTCCAGCGGAGAACCGTTGCCGGTAGGAACTTCTTTATTGAACAACATGAAATCGGTCACTACAACGGGTGGTAGATAATTGTTTTCTGCGAATTCTTCTGGTTTGAAGGCGATAAAGCCATCTATACTGCCCAAATAAATGGTTCCCTCTTCGGATACGAAACTGGAGCGATAGTTGAACTGGTCGCCTAGCAGGCCGTTGGCGGTGGTATATACTTTCTTTACTTTTCTGGCGGAGGGGTCAAAACTAACCAGGCCGTTGTTGGTGGTTAGCCAGAACAGTCCGTCTTTATCTTCGGCTATCTGGTAAACAACGTCGTTGGGAAGTCCGTCTTTAGAGTCATAGGAGATGAAGTCATTGGTTTGAGGGCGATATTGACAGAATCCTCCTCCTTGTGTGGTCAGCCACACTTGATGGTGGGAATCTTCGAAGATGCTCAACACCTTGTCGTAGGGGAGGCTGTTTTCATTTTTTTCGTCATGGGTGTAGTTTTCCCAGCGTTTTTCGTTGACGTTGTAGCGATAGGCTCCATTAGCATAAGTGGCCAGCCACAGGTTGCCTTCATAATCTTCCTTGATGTCGTATACGAAACAGCCTTTCAGTTCCGGTATTTGTTCGAAGTCATCCGTCGGTTTGTGATAGCGGAGCAGCCCGAACATGGTACCCAAGTAGATTTCACCGGTTGTTGTCCGGCAGATGGCAAAGATGCTGTTGTCTATCAGGGAACGGGGAGACGATGTTTTCTGATAGGTCTTGATGACATTCCCGTTGCGGGTATCAATGATTTTCAACCCTTTGGAGAAAGTACCCACCCACAGCTGGTGATCCACCAGGCAAAGTCCGTGGATGTTAGTGAATCCAGTGCTGGGAGTAAAGAACGAAAATTCTTTGGTCTGTGGATTGAAGCGGTTTAGGCCTCCGTCTTCCGTTCCGATCCAGATGATGCCTTGACCGTCTTGGCAAAACTCACGGACACGTCTTCCGTGTAGGCCTTGATTGTCGGCTTTGGGATAATATTTCTCGAAATAAGTGTACGGGCGCGGATAGTAGTTGATGCCACCGAAATAGGAACCTATCCAAATACCTCCTTCCCGGTCTTTGCAAAGTGAATAGACCGCATTGTCAGAGAGTGAATAAGCATCATACAGCGAGTTACGCAGGTGGGTGTATTGGTTAGTGCGTACCTGATAGATGTAGATGCCATCTTCTGTCCCAACCCACAACTCATCGTCCGACACCATTAACAAGTCTCGGCAGTAGATGTCTTCTTCCTTTTCATTGGTCAATAAGATGGTGCGGAGCTTGCCCGAAGTCAGGTTGAGTTCCTGTACGCCCCGAGTAGAGCCTATGTACAGGCGGTTGTAGGCACCGGTTATCAGTTTGGTCACTACTTCATTGTCGAAGGCTTCCTTCCCTTCTGCGGATGTGTAGGGGTGAAGGGTGGTGAAGTCATCTTTCGAATAATACAATCCGTCTCCGTAGAAGCCAATCCAAATGGTCCCGCTATTGTCGAAGGCTAGTGACTCGACATTGGCCGAAATGCCGGCGGAATCGTTGGGATTGTAATTCTTCAATGTACGCTCAGTTAAGTCATAACAGAATATGCCTTGTTTCTCAACAGCTATCCATACGCGTCCTTTCGTATCGCCGGTGATGGTCGATACAGCATGTTCGATGGAAATCCCTTCCTGGCTGTTTTCTGCAAAGTGGCTGAATGTTTCTTTCTCCGGGTAGTAGATATACAAGCCTACGTCGGTGCCCACCCATATATGCCCGTCCCGGTCTTCATAAAGGGCGGTCACGAAGTTATTGCCTAAACTGCACTTTTCTTGGTCGTCGTATTTGAATTGGCGGAACGACAGACCATCGTACCGGTTAAGTCCATCCTTGGTTCCGAACCAGAGGAAGCCTTCCCGGTCTTGCAGGATGGCATTGACGGTGCTTTGGGAAAGGCCGTCCTGTACACTGAAGCTTTCGAAATAATAATGTCTGTTGATGGCTTGCGCGGTGTATGGCAGGCTCATCCAACTCATCAGTATGAGGAATAAAATTTTTTTCATGGCACGTATGTTTGGGTCATCACAATTCATGCCTCAAAAATACGATAAATTACGGTGAATAGATGATATATCTGTCTCAATGAATGAAAATATCGTCTTTATCTGGATTCGGAAGCACCTTCCAGACGCTTCAGGTGGCAGAATAGCAATTCGCCTGCTTCGTTGTGCAGGTGCATGCCGTTTCCTTCGCAATAGCGGAAAAAAGAGCAGGAAGCGCATGCTCCTTTTTTCATCCACGAACGGTCACGGAAGGGTTGGAAACGGTTTTCCCACACTTCCATGAAGGAGTCTTGATAAATGTTGCCTTGGCTGTAGTTGGCCCGGATACTGGGACAGGCGGAGATGGAACCGTCGGCCAATACCGAAGCTACGCTGATTCCTGCATTGCAGGTATAGAAACTGTCGCGTACTTCTGTTTCATAACTGCCCAGAAAGCCTTCGCAGCCGTAGCTGGCATGTATTTTCCCTTCTTTGCGGGTGTGCTTGATGAATTCCATGACACCTGCAAAGTCTTTGTCGTCCAGTTGGAATTCGGGATAGCGGGCTGCACGCCCTACGGGAAAGATGGTGAACAACCGCCATTGGCGTACGCCTGCTTCGTAAAGAGAGTCTTTCAGCTTTTCCAGATACGGATAGTTCCGACGGTTGACGCAGGTCACTACGTCCCACACTAACTCGCGTTCATTGGCCAGCATGCGGATGGCATTCATGGCCCTGTCGTAGCTTTCGGGATGCCCGCGCAGCCAGTTGTGATCTTCGGCAAAACCATCGAGGCTGACAGTTATGGCATGCAGACCGGCAGCCAATAGGCTTTGCAGGCGTTCGGCGGAAAGGTAGAGTCCGTTGGTCACCATACCCCAAGGATAACCCCGACGGTAGAGGGCCAGCCCCACTTGTTCCAAGTCTTCCCGCACCAACGGTTCGCCACCTGTGATGATAATGTTCACTTCGTGCGGGTTGACGTGGGGTGTAATGCTGTCTACTACGCGCAGAAAATCTTCGGCAGGCATGTCCGGTGTGCCTGTGGTACTTTTGCAATCGCTTCCGCAATGTTTGCACCGGATGTTGCAGCGCAGTGTGCATTCCCAGAATAATTGCCTCAGCGGGTGCAACTTCTTCTGGTTGTTCCGTATGTGGCGGAACAATTCCAGTCCCAACCGCTTACGCAAGGAGATTTTGTCTGCGGGCGTACTCATTCTTGCGATTTCTTCTCTAACTCGAAGTTCACTTCCTGGCTGTCGCTGCCTTGGTACCAATGGCCATCTCCACCTTCAGGATTCATCGTTACTTCCGTGGAATCGGCTTGGTAAGTGCCGGAAGGATCTTGGCATACGATGCGGAAGCCATCCTGAGGAAAGTTGCTGTATTCGTATTGATAGGCTCCTTCACTGTCCGTGCGGAGGGTGTCATATACTGCCGAAGGATTCACTTCTTTCCCATCCATGGGCTTCATGATGACATGGACATTTCCTATCGCCTCCTGCGTTTCTTTGTTCACCACTTTGCCTTTAATTTCATAGTCGGCATGAGGCATGCCGTACTCTACGGGTGTATCTCCTCCTATGGAATCACAGGCTGTGAACCCTAACAATGCCAATGCGCCGGATAACAGACCGTTGCATGTCCGCAGCCAACGGACTTTTTGTTTTCTTGTTTTCATTGCCTTAGTTGTTTTTAGGTTTATATTTTATAAATACAAGAAAGTTTATTCTACTGCATCGTTTTTCTTGTTTTTTTCTATCCGGATGCGTGCATCTACGGCAATTACCTGTTTTTCTGTCGCCAACAGGGGGTTGATGTCCATCTCTTTGATTTCGGTGGCAAAACGGAGCAGGGTGGACAGGCGGACAATGATTTCGGCAAACCGGTCTTCGTTGACGCCTTTCTGGCCGCGTGTACCTTTGATAATCTTGTAAGCACGGAGGGAGCGTATCATGGAGTAGGCTTCTTCGTAGGACAGTGGGGCGAGGCCGGACGACACGTCTTTCAGCACTTCCACGAAGATGCCTCCCAGGCCACAGAGTACGACGTGACCGAATTTCTCTTCATACTTGGCACCGATAAATAGTTCCGTACCTTTCAGCATGGGTTGTATCATGATGGCGGTAGCTTCGGGAATTTGCATCATGCGGTCGAACTCCAGAGCTAGGTGTTGTTCACTCTTGATGTTCAGTACCACGCCGCCTACGTCTGACTTGTGTACAGGGCCTACCACCTTGGCTACCACCGGGAAACCGGTACGTCGGGCAAAGGCCAGTACCTCTTCCTTCTTGGGCGAAACGAATTCGTCTACCAACGGGATGCCTGCCGAGCGTAACAGAGCCTGTACCTGATGAGGGGGAATATAGCCGTCTTCGGGGATGGAATCGATGATGCGACGGATACGCGGCACGTCCACGCCGAACAGTTCTATTTCGTTGGCGGCAGGGCGGGGAACATTCATGATGCGTGTCAGCATGGTGCCCAGTGTCACTTCGTCGGCAAAGTTCACGTGGCCTTTCTTCAGGAAGTCGGCCACTTCTGCTCCGGCGGTGTTGATGGAGGGCAGGATGGGGAAGATGGGTTTACTGCATTTCTGCATCTGCTCGTGCAACACGTCGTACATTTCGAACATCGTCACCAGTCCCGGTGTACCGAAGATGGCCATCACGGCATCGATGTTATCGAATTTCTCTTCACAATACTCCAGGCAGAGGCGCAGGTGTTCCGGCGTGCCCGTAGCCAGGATGTCGATGGGGTTTCCGGTGGAAGCACCCGGATAGAGTTGGCTCTTCAGTTCGTCGGCCAGCGGACCTTCCAGCTTGGGCACACATAAGCCGCCTTTGCTCAGTGCATCGGTCAGCATCACACCCGGCCCTCCGGCATGGGTCACGATGGCAAAGTTGCGTCCCTTTAGTTCGGGCAAGGTGAAGATGCAACCTACAGTGGTCAGTTCCTCGCGTGAGTAGCAACGTACGATGCCTGCTTTGCGGAAGAGGGCTTCCACAGCCGAGTCGCTGCTGGCAATGGCTCCCGTGTGTGAACTGGCAGCCCGGCTTCCGCTCTCGCTGCTTCCGCTCTTGATAGCGGCTATCTTGCAGCCCTTTTTGATGAGCGACGAGGCATGGAACAGCAGCCGGTCGGGGTCGCCGATGCTTTCGATGTAGAGTAATTTAATTTTGGAATCATGTTCCGGGTCAAAGTTTTCGTCCATGTATTGCAACACATCTTCCACCCCAATCTGCCGGGCATTTCCTACGGACCATACGGAGTTGAAAGGCAATCCCTTGGTCACGGCGCTTTCCAGGATGAACACCGCCGTGGCACCCGAACTCGAAATGAGGTCTACGCCTTGTGGATGCAGTTGAGGGATGGGTTGGCTGAATACGCTATGATGCCAGGCATTCATGAAGCCGATGCAGTTGGGACCGATGAGCGAAGCTCCGTGTCGGTTCACGGTTTCCAATATCTGTTCTTCCAGCAAAGCGCCTGCATGGGTTTCTTCTCCGAATCCGGCCGAAAGGATGATGAAAGCCTTTACGTCCTTTTCGGTAGCCAGCACTTCGACGGCATCGGGGCATAGCTTGGCAGGGATGGCCAGTATTGCCAAGTCGGTCGGGGGCACGTCGTGTACGTCGGCATAAGCTTTTACGCCTTGCACTTCGGTCTCTTTCGGATTCACCGCCCGCAATTCGCCGGCATAGTTGCCGCTCATCAGGTTCTTCAGGATGGCTCCGCCGGGTTTATGTACATTGTTGGACGCACCTACTATCACGATGCTTTTCGGGTGTAGCAATTGGTTGTTGATCATGGTCGTATGGTTTTATGTCTTTTAATTACTGCACAAATATACTCTTTTTATACATACTTACCAAGGTTTTTCCGTTTCTTCTATAATCCCTCCTCCCAGCAATAATCCCTCCGGGTCGTAGAAGACGGCCGCCTGTCCCGGAGCGATGGCTTCCAAGGGCTCGAGCAGGGAGACGTGCAGGTAGCCATGGGCTTCCGGCCTCACTCGGCAACGGTTGGCTTGTTTCCGGTAGCGTATCTTGACTATGATTTCCTCGGCTTCGCAGACTCGTTGGAGGTCGATTAAGTTCCAGTGGGAAAGCCTCATTTCGGTCTGGTAGAGCGAAGCCAGTGGGGCCAGTATCACTTCGTTGCTTTCCCGGTGTATTGCTTTCACGTAGACCGGCCGGTTCAGCTGAATGCCCAGACCGCGCCGTTGGCCGATGGTATAGAAGGGATAGCCTTCATGCCATCCCAAGCAATTTCCTGTTTCATCGAGGAACCTTCCCCTTCCGGGTAGTTTTTCCGGCGGAACTTCCCGCCGTAGAAACGAACGGTAGTCCATCGGACAGAAGCAGACGCCCAAGCTATCTCGTTTGGTGGCCATCCGGTGGAATCCGCGCGTGGCGGCATAAGCCCGTGCTTCCGCTTTCGTCAGGTTGCCCATGGGTAGCAGCATACGTGCCAGGATGTCCTGTGGCAAGCCCCAGAGGAAGAAAGATTGGTCTTTTTCGGCATCGGCGGCAGGAGCGATGTAATAGCATCCATCCCGGCAGACCTTGCGTACATAATGGCCGGTAGCGAGGTGGAATATCCCCATTTCATCGGCCAACCTGGCCAATAGCGGCCATTTCAGTTCATTGTTGCACAGGGTGCAGGGTACGGGCGTACGGGCACTTAGGTATTCGTCTGTGAAATAGCGGATGATGCGTTCGCGGAAGGCAGTGCGGGCGTCATACACCCGATGGGGAATCCCCAGTCGGTCGGCCAGTTCGCGGGCTTCTTCCACGGCTCCTCCTTCCTCGTCAAGGAAACGAAAGGTCACGCCCGTCACTTCATAGCCGGCTTCCTGCAATCGCATAGCCGCTACGGAACTGTCTGTTCCGCCGCTCATGCCCAGCAACACTTGTTCTTTCATCCGTTGTTTCTGCTTTTTGTCCGCCTGCAAAGATACAAACATTCCCGCCCATACGATGTAAGGACTGGAAACAAAGTATGTTTTAAGGGAAAACATACTTTGTTTTCTGGCAAAAGATAGGATGTTATTTCAAGTAAAAGATAGTCATATTTTTGCAAATTCGGTAATTTGGCGCAGAAATGTTCGGTAATTTGGCATCGGTATAGTTTTAAATCATATTCCTCTTGTTATTCTATCGGATATTTATCAATGCCATAGACTTTTCTTGTATGAGTATCAATAAAGTCATTCTCTTTGAGATGTTTCATTACATTAGCTAAATCTCGTGGATTAAGTCGTCCTTTTTTCTCGGCTTCCTTAGCCTTGATTTTTGATACTTTCAATTCTTTAGGGTCGGTACAATCAATCCAACTATCGTGGTCAAGGATTTCCGGATAATCTGTTTGCTTGATTAGATATTGTTTTCAGCTTGCCAATCCGGTGCAGAAGAATAATCGTTATCCGTGTTTATGAGCACTGCACAAACTTCTTTTGAATTGGCTTTTGCTCCGGCAACAATAACATATTTCAGTCTTGAATCATATCCCGTTGATGGTACAATGCCATCTGCCCGGTCCATATCGTAATAGACTATATCCCCCACTTGCAGGTCTTCAATGCCTCTTACAAGTGAATATTGTCTTAATTTCTCTTTAAGTTGTGCTAATGTAGATTCTGGGGTGTCCATTAAGAAAGTTCGGTTGCTATTAGTTCTTTTTCACGAATATAGGCAACCATCTTTTCTGTGGCACCACCGGCTTTAGCCATTTCAATGTTGGTTAGGGTTCCTAACTGGGGATCCTCCTTATATCTTGCGTAAGCTCTGTTGTATGCTTCATCATGTGATTCAGGAGACAAATCTTTTTTTGAATCCTTGTCTTTGCAATAGTTGTACCATTTGTCCAAACATTCACATTCCTTACGGGATAGGTAATCCATATCCGGTTCAACCAATGCATAGACCTTTTGATCTTTTACACGAATAGAATGGTAGAAATTCTTCAAATCAGGATAAGAGTCTATATCTGCCTCTCCCAGTTCAACGAGTTTTATAACTTTGTCAGATAATGCCGGGACTGGACCGAAGATGCGTGCCTTAAAGGTATCAGGACACAATGTCTTGCCGTAATTGACCAAGTATTCTTTTTGGGCAAAATAGATTATCTTGAAAAGTTTGATGTAATCAACCCCTTCAGGAAACTTGCGTAGTACATACAATACCACTGATTCTATTTTCTTTACTTGTTCAAGAGTCTTCATTTAAATGCTTGTATTAGCATACCATGTAATGCTTCGGTAAAGGTACGAAAATAAATTGGAATATCATTGAAATTCCATATACCGATAGTATAAAGCCGGGCTATAGGAAAAATCCCATACCCCGGCTCATACCAGCACTTCGATGAGAGAATATTAAAGTTTCGTCACCTTTCCCATAAACAGCACACTGCCCGTACTCTTCTCCGTCAACAAAAAGAGGAATGGACGGTCTACATAGAATTGGTAGACGCCATTCGGATCGGGAACGTGGGCAGTCAAATCCATCTGTATGCCGGTTACAGCAGCAGCCTCCGTACCTTCTTCGTCCACTCTGAAATAGACAGATTGGTCCGCAGCACTGATTGCCAAACCTATTTTGGCCATCTTACTGAAATTGGCTGAAGCACCAAAAGCTTCCTCTACACCCATGGCTCTCAAGACATCCATCAACGTGTTCTGATAATCTTCCACGGTGAATTTAGGAAGTTTGATGTCAACTTCCTCACTTGACGCACTTTCCTGCAAGGCTTTCCAGCTCGTCCCGTCCAAGCCTTCGATGCATTGCGCCAGTTCCACCCCTTCCTGCGGCAACACCACCTGCAGGGCAAACGCCCCGTTGCCATAAGGCAGACTAACCATGGCACACAAGTCGTTTTGAGCGAACATATAACGGCCCTGACGGTGCATCATATCTATATAGGCATGCGTCGTATCATCGTTGGTGAATTTCTCTGTCTGAGTCATTCCTTTTTCAAAAGGTTCTTCCCACAAGCCTTTAAAATAGAGGGCATTCAGTAGCATGACCTCTCCCGAAGGGTCTTTTTTCAGGAATTCGGGAATGCACCCGTTTGTCTTGTTCGAGCACCAAGCATTGATGGCTTCTTTGGCTTTCGAACGTTCTTCCTGCCGCACTTCGGCATCATAGTTCTGCGCCATCGCGTCTCGATAACTGTCCAATACCTGAAAATCGTCGAACATCCACAGCGAGTTGGCCATACTCAAAATGGTCGTATTGTCCTGCTGTACCAGTTCCTTCACCAACTTTTGGTTATAAGCGTTGATTTCCTCGATGCTGAAACCGGAGAAGCCCAAAGCATCCGTCAGTTCGGTCAAGGTTTTTCCATCTGCACCATTGGCCACCATCGAAAGGGCATACGAAGCACTCAGCGGAGACAGAATCAATTTATCCTTGTTCTGAGTATTATTACCAATCACCTCATCGGCTGCCTTAAAGAATCGGAAAGCAAAGTCCGTACTCTCGGAAGCCATGCGCGTCTGTGTTTCCGTTAATTCAATCGGTTGATACGTCTTGGGGACATGGCTGTTTCCCCCATCGTCATTCTGGCAGGCCGTCAGCAAACCCAGCGCAGCGGCACATGCAAACATTAATTTTTTCATAATGCGTTGTTTTTTAAGTGTAACTATTTTATAAATAACTTATAATTGCGGAATAGAAAGGACGGTGAAACCGTCCAATGATGCTTAACCGACTGGTGAACGCAGTGAACCTGCGGTACGCAGATACTTCCTCTTACCCGGACCTCGAAGAGGTCCAACCGCCTTCGTATGTGCTGTTCGACCTCTTCGAGGCCGTACCGGGGGATTGTTATTTATCCCCGCAGGTTCACTGCGTTCACCAGACGGCTAAGCATCGTTGAGCCTCTCCGAGGCCCCGAAAGTAAATCTTCCTATTCTGTTTTTATGTCTGTCTTATCTAATATATATCGTAATATTTTTATTTTATTACGAAATTCGGACGTTTTTAGCAGAAAAACAAAAAAGTATATGTATAATTTGATGTATAATTTGTAAGTCATACATCAAATGATGCGATTATACACTCTATTATACATTATGCAGGATTTTCATCAGATCTATTTTTTCAGGAATCTGCATTTTCTTTTCTTTGATTCCTTGCAACTGTTTATAGACAGTATCCCGTCTCCTTTCCATCACATACCCCATGTGGATGACAGACATTCCTGATAAGTATAAGCAAAGCTTGAAATCTTCTTTCTCATTCAGCATTGGGTAACGCCGATGAAGTCGATTTAAATAATCTGGGAATATCTGCCTTACTTCTTCCAAATAGGCAGATTGGTCTGCCAAGGTAAATTTCTCCACTAATGGTTTGTCGGGATTTTCTTCTCTATAACGAATGATGCGCTCCATTTTCTTCCAAAGTCCTGTTTGTCGGATAAGCTGCTTGTAACGTTCAAAATCACCTTCTGTATAGTCATCAGTTTCTCGAATAACTTGGGGCTCTTCGATTTTATTGTTTACTGGAAGTAATAACGGTTGCTGAGGAGTTATCTGCTTTTCGTTTGTTCTTTTATGCAACCGACGGATAAGAAAGAAGAGAATTGCCAAGGAAAATACCGCCCCAACGACATATAAAATAGATTGCTTTGACTCTTGCCAAAGGGTTCTATACCTATGGATTGCCACATTCTTTTCAGCAGTAACAATTTTCTCGGGTTCTTTTTGACTTTCATGTAATGCTTGGTATTTAGAAACCGAATCTTTCAGTTGCAATGCTAATTCCAAATTCTTTTCTTTTTTAGCAATTTTAGATAACTGCGAAAATGCAGCAACTTTAATGATAGGAAATGAAGAATGCAAACATTGCTTATAATAAAAAGAGGCGGAATCCATTTGTCCATTTTTATAAAAAGCATTCCCTAAAAAACATTGTGCCCGGCGCAATCCGGTTGTATCTATCCGGCAAAAGTCGACAGCCCGGCGAGCATAATAAATGGTAGAATCCGGTTGTTGCAAGAGCTGGTACAACAAACTAAGTGACATGGCTATCGTCCGTGACTTCGAGCCTGTGTCATAATTAATATGGTACGCTTCCAACAAAAGTCGTTTGGCTTGTGGATAGTATGCCTTCCCCAATTTCATCAGATACATGCTTTGTCGGGTTAAAGCTTCGGCCAACATGGCGGAATCATGAGCCAAGCGAGCCATTTTCTCCGCCAAATGATATATGGAATCCGCTTGAGCTTTCATTCCGTTGTTTTGATAAAGATGCCCCATATTACCATAAATGCGTCCCAATAGCTTAACGTTTTCTGTCTTATGGGCATAACCTTCACTTGTTAGAAAAGCAGTCATGGCTGCATCTTTCCGGTTTAAACTGTTGTTAACGATACCTAAGCAATAATGAGCTCTGGCCAACATGAACTCATTTTCTTGTGCTTGATAATAGTTCACTATCGTGCGTATTACCGAATCGTTCCGTTGCGGAATGCGGTTCCGGCATTCCGCTTCCACGGTCAGCAACGCATGACGCATCCGTTCTTCTTCTGTATGCAACTTGTCGGACGGAATATCGTATAAAATGGTCAAGGCACTGTCCGGACGGGTATGGAGCAGACTATCCGCTGTAGCCAGCAGGTGGAGATAGTCTTGGTGTGTGCAGGCACTCAGCCCGATGCAGAGGAGTATAAGATATATCAGTTTGCGCATGGCAGGCTCTGTCTCAGATAAGGTTCACGTCGAGCCGGAGCATGATGCCTAAGGCTGCGGCGATGCGGATGAAGGAGGACAGTTGCAGGTCGGTTTCGCCTTTCTCCAAGCGGCTGATATAGGAACGGTCGCGCCCAACGCGCTCTGCCAGTTCCTTTTGTGTGATGCCGAGTGCCTTGCGGCGGTCGCGCAGCACTTCGCCATAGTACCATGCCAATGCTTTGGCGTTGAACTCGTCGCGTTCCGGACTTCCCGCCTTGCCCACTTCGCGTGCCAGCATGGTTTCTGCTGTCTCGAAGCCGGGCTCCTTGCCAAAGTCTGTCTGACGGAGCTTCTTCAGTTCTTCCGCTGTCAGTCTGTTGTTCATCGTTGTCATAGCAAACTCCTTGAATGCAGGCGACAATATCAAATTCCGTTTCATGTCTGTTTGAATTATGCCGCAAAGGTAACTAATTAGTCACCTCCTACCAAATCTTTTGCCAACAAACTAATAAAAGTCAATCGAAGACATGGAGAACAGCATTGATATTGAATATCTGCCAAGTCCTTATTCTGCAACGATACAAGCAAACGAAAAATGCCAACAAAAGAGGCGATAAAGAGAATCCCCAAAAAACAAGGTTACTAACCTAAGCCTCGAATGTTAGTAACCTAGAGGGGGAATGTTAGTAACCTTCCGGCACCCCGCTCAGAATGCCTTCTGGAAGGGGGTAACAGCAGACGAAAAAGGATGGTAAAAATACTTTTCAAATCGCTCAAAATCATTCTTCTTCATTCATCAGAATAACAAGAATGGAGTCATTGCATGGGAATTTGCGGTTAATTAACCGCACGCAAAAATGCATATAAGTGGAAGCGCCCACGAATATATATGAAAGGACCCACGCACTTATATGCATCGGCCCACGAATATATAAGAAATTTTGTCAGTACATAACTGCCAAAATGTCCTATAAAAAAAGGCCACGGGTGATGTTCGTCCGTGGCCTTTGAGGATTGGCTTAATTTCGTTTGTTATTTGTACTGTCCCCAGTCGATGTTGCGCATGTCTCCGCTTTGGGCCAATTCGGCATGCAGGGCCAGGGCGGCACGTATGTTGTGCGGAGTCTGCGACTTACCGTCGGTCAGTTTCAGGTAATCCCAGAGGATGTTTTTATAGTCGGGGTGTACGCAGTTCTCGATGATGGTCTGGGCACGTTCTTTCGGGCTCTTGCCGCGTAAGTCGGCTACACCTTGTTCGGTGATGATAATCTTCACGTCGTGTTCCGAGTGGTCTTCGTGGGCCACCATCGGTACGATAGCACTGATTTTCCCTCCCTTGGCCACTGACGGACAGGTAAAGATGGAGATGTAGGCGTTGCGGGTGAAGTCTCCGCTGCCGCCGATGCCGTTCATCATCTTCGTACCTCCGATGTGGGTGGAGTTTACGTTGCCATACAGGTCGGCTTCGATGGCGGTGTTGATGGAGATGATGCCCAGTCGGCGTACAATCTCGGGACTGTTCGAAATCTCCGAAGGACGCAATACCAGTTTGTCGCGGAAGAAATCCATGTCGTTATACACTTCGTTCAGACAATCGTTGGTGACGGTGAGCGAACATCCGGAAGCAAACTTCACACGGCCGTCGCGAATCAGGCCGATAACGGCGTTCTGAATCACTTCGGTATAGACGTTGAAGGCCGGAATGGTCTTGTCGTGTCCCAAAGCACCCAGTACGGCGTTGGCAATGTTGCCCACACCCGACTGCAACGGCAGGAACGAAGCCGGGATGCGGCCTGCCTTCATCTCGTGTACCAGGAAGTCGGCTACGTTTTGCCCGATTTTGTCGGTCAGCGGGTCGGCTTCGCTGAAGGCGCGTGCTTCGTCCGGCCAGTTGGTCTCTACAATGCCGACAATCTTCTTCGGGTCTACCTGGACGTAGGGCAAGCCGATGCGGTCGCTGGGTGTATAGATGGGTATCTCGCGGCGATAAGGCGGGTCGAGCGGTTCGTACACGTCGTGCAGTCCCATGGCTGCTTTGCTGTGGGCTGCATTCAGTTCGACAATGATGAAATCGGCCAGGCGGGCGATGGTGGGCGAGATACCTCCGGCGGCTGTCAGGTAGATTTTTCCGTCGGGGGTTACTTCGCAGGCTTCGAGGATGGCTACGTTTACCTTGCCTAAGAATCCGTAGCGCACTTCTTGTGCCATTTGCGAAAGGTGAATATCATTGTAGGCAATCTCGCCGTTGTTCACTGCCTTGCGGAAATCGGCGTTGGTGGTGTAGGGAGCCCGATAGCGGATAGCCTTGGCCCGCGACAGCACGCCGTCGCACGAGTCGCCCGTCGAGGCGCCGGTGAAGATTCCTACTTGGAAAGGATTTCCTTTTGCATGTTCTGCTTCTGCAATCTTTGCCAGTTCGGCTGTAACGGCTTTGGCGGTACCGGCGGGAGTAAATCCGCTCAAGCCGATGTTGTAGCCGTGTTTGATGAGGCTTGCAGCTTCTGCTGCCGAAATGTAATTGAATGCCATATTCTCTTTATCTTTTTTTTATAATGTTAGAAAATTCCGATGAAGGTTTCCGTTAGTATTTTCGTTGTAAGATTTCCGACCAGATGATGCCTCGTCTGACGTCTTCCAACGAGTGGATATCCACCTCTGTCGAATCGTCAGCCGGGGGCGCAGTCGGTTTAGGGGCTGTCCGGGCGCTGTCGGGAACCGTCCTTTTGGGGAAGGGGACAGTTGTAGGGCGGGGCGGCTGTATGGTCTCTGGCTGGGGAGGCATCGGTGGAAATGTGGATGCTTCCGGCAGGGGATTGTCCTCGTGAGGCAGAGGTGTGTCCTCCCCTTCGATAGGTTGTTCCCTATCCTTTTGAGCTGATTTCCGGGCCTGCTTGATGAAGCCGAAAATCAGGATACCGACTATGAACAGAATTTGTAAGACGTCTTCCATAGGGTGACGGGTGTTGGTTATTTAAGCGATTTGAATATTCAATCGCCAAAGTTAGGCAAATAATCTGAATTGTTGCTATAAAAACGGACATAAAAAAAGGGCAGCTTCACAGCTCCCCTTATTTTTTTAACCTAAACCTTAACTATGAAAAAATCTAATGTTTCTTTCGAGGGTCAAATTTATAATAAGATTCTTAATTATCCAAATAATTAAGCTTTCAATTATCAAATATTAACTATTGAGGTGGTGAAATCGTTTTATTTTACCCATCGGATGGCTGGAGGACTCCAATAAATGCAAATAATGGTGTGGTGAGTCCTGCTATTTCGCTTTTTTATATTACCTTTGCTTGCTAAATTTCAGTTACAGTGTATGGAAACTACTCGTCAGAATAAAATCGCCCGTCTGTTGCAAAAGGAGTTGAGCGACATCTTCCAGCAGCAGACCAGAAGCATGCACGGCGTGTTGATATCGGTCAGCGTGGTGCGTATCAGTCCCGACATGAGCGTGGCTCGTGCTTATCTGAGCATTTTTCCGTCCGAACGGAGCGCGGAATTGATTAAAAACATCAATGACAACATGAAGTCTATCCGCTATGAATTAGGTACCCGGGTGCGGCATCAATTGCGCATTATTCCCGAACTGAAGTTCTTTGTGGACGATTCGTTGGACTATCTGGAGCGCATTGACGAACTGTTAAAGCCTTCCGCTCATTGAACCTTCCCTTCTACATAGCCCGAAGGTATCTTTTTTCCAAGAAGAAGCATAATGCGGTCAACATCATTTCCGGCATATCGGTATGCGGAGTGGCGTTGGCCACAGTGGCATTGGTTTGTACCTTGTCCGTATTTAACGGATTTCAAGACATGGTGGCCGGTTTCTTCACCGCATTCGATCCCGAACTGAAGATTACGGTCCGTGAGGGCAAGGTTTTCAGTCCCGACGAGGAAGTGTTGCAACAGGTACATGCGTTGCCCGAAATTGAAGTCTGGACGGAAACCCTGGAAGAGAACGCCATGGTGCAATACAAGGACCGGCAAGCCATGGCCGTGATCAAAGGGGTGGAGGAGAATTTCGAGCAACTGACTTCGATAGATAGCCTGCTGTATGGTGCCGGCTGCTTTATATTAAAGGACAAGGTGGTGGACTACGGTTTTTTGGGTATCGACCTGATGTCCCAGTTGGGGACCGGCATCCAGTTTGTGGATGCGCTGAAAGTGTATGCTCCTAAGCGAAATGTACGGGTCAACCTGGCCAATCCTTCCGCTGCATTCAACCGGGAATACCTTCACTCTCCGGGAGCCGTGTTCATTGTCAATCAGGAAAAATACGATGCCCGCTATGTCTTGACTTCCCTTAGTTTCGCCCGCCGCCTGTTTGACTATGACACCGAGGTAAGTGCCATTGAACTGAAACTGAAGCCCGATGCCGACATAGCAGCTGTGCAGAAGAAAATAGCCCGGCTGCTGGGGGAACGCTTCAACGTGCAAAACCGTTACGAACAGCAAGCCGATGTGTTCCGCATCATGGAAATCGAGAAGCTGATTTCCTATTTGTTTCTTACGTTTATTCTGGTCATATCCTGTTTTAACGTCATCGGTTCCATCTCCATGCTGATTCTGGATAAACGCGAAGACGTGGAAACCTTGCGCAAACTGGGGGCCGACAACCGGCTGATAGTCCGCATCTTTTTGTTGGAAGGCCGGCTGATCTCCGTATGTGGGGCAGTAGGCGGCATTGTGCTGGGCTTGTTGCTTTGCTGGGCCCAACAACAGTTCGGATTTATCAGTTTGGGGGGAGGCAACGGGGCTTTTGTGGTCGACGCTTATCCCGTCAGTGTGCATGCGACGGATGTATGGGTTGTGTTCCTGACGGTCATTGCCGTGGGGTTCCTTTCCGTCTGGTATCCTGTCCGTTATCTGAGTAAGCGTTTGCTAAGTCGTTCATCAGTTGTCTGAAAATGCAGGAAAAATGACCCAAAGTGCACTTTTGGGGTAAATTCGTCGGTAAAAATAGCCTTTTTGTCGATAATTTTTTTATAGTTATAAAGAAAATAGTTATATTTGCAGTGCTAAAGCTCATGAAGATGAGCAAGAACTCTCTCTAAATAGCGTTTTTTCATGTATTATTGACTTGTGTTACCGTTCTTACTTGTGAAAGTGGGAACGGTTTTTTCTTAGTTCCTTCCCCACTCCGAACACGATCAGCAGAATCAATACGAATAAGCTGCCGTAAGCAATGCCTTCGGTCACGTGCAGGCTCTTCGGGTCGAAGCGCATCTCGATGGTATGTTTGCCGGCAGGAATGTACAGGGTGCGTAGCACATAGTCGGCACGTCCCAAGGTCGCTTCTTGTCCGTCGATGGTCACTTGCCAACCATCGGGATAATAGATTTCCGAGAATACGGCTACTCCGTCCTGTGCATTGTCCGATTCATACACCAGCCGGTTCGGGGCATAGCTGGTCAGCCGGATAGTCGACAGGCTGTCTTTGTAGGCTTCCGTCAGGCCTTTTAATGATTCCTTGAAACGTACGTCCACGACAGCCGTTTCGGCAGGTTCCACTGTATGGAGTGCATCGATTTCTTCGTTGGCATTCTCCACATAGTGTACTTGGCTGACAAACCAGGCATTGCCGTAGGCATAAGGATTCAGTACCGGTACTGTTTGTCCTTGTCCGGACGGAAGAATAAAGTAGCGGGTGTTCAGCATGTTCAGTACACGGAATCGGGAAGCATCCACACTATCCATCTGTCCGCCTGCCTGGGCAATGGCCGAATAAGCTGCCTGCATTTCGGGAGCAATGTGATGATCGATCAGTTCCTGATAGCGGCGCAACTTGGCTGCATGGTAACCTCCTACACTTTTGTGCCAGTAGGAAGTATTATTTTCGTTGAAGGTGTTTGTGGCCAGATTCAACACGCGGAAGTCGGGCGTTGTATCCTGCAAAATCTGTTTGTCGGCCGGTGTTTGGGTAAAGGTTTGGGTACGGGTGGTGTCTGATACGAATTGGGCATCGTTCAGGTAGCGTTTGTTTACGCTCCACAAATCCACCAGGCAAAGTAAGGCTATTCCTCCTACAGTCAACGACTGACGCAGTTTGCCCATCGTATAAAGTCCTATCAACAGGAAACCGATGGCAATGATGAGGAAGCTCCGCAGGGCGTCGCTGCTCACCAGGGCAGCACGCATTTCGGACAGATTGTTGAGGATAGAAGGCAGTTCGGAAGCAGGCAGATAACCTTGTGCGGAAGCCTGTTGCAACATTTGCATCTCTTGGGCAGGTATATAGTCCGAGGGCGAAGGCGTACCGGGCGATACGGCATACCACAAAGCGACTCCTGCCGTCAGCAGCAGGCAGGCACATGTTTCTTTAAGATGTGTGCGGAGCACGGCCGGTTCTTCCAATATGCGTTTCAAGGCAAAGATGGCCAACAGCGGGATAGTAAATTCGGCAATGACCAGAATGGAAGAAACCGCGCGGAATTTATTGTACATCGGTACATAGTCGATGAAGAAGTCGGTCAGCGGCATGAAGTTTTTACCCCACGACAAAAGGATGGAGAAAAGGGTAGCTCCTATCAAAGCCCACTTCAGTGGTCCTTTGACGATGAAACAGCCCAACAGGAACAGGAATAACACGAAAGCCCCCACATAGACCGGACCCGAAGTCATGGGCTGGTCGCCAAAGTATTGGGTCAGCTGGCTATAGAGTCCGGCATACATCGGGTTGGCCTTGTCCATGGCTGTCTCGTTGGCCGACAAGGGCACGGAAGCCCCTCCTTTGAAATTCGGGATAAGCAGTGTCCACGTTTCGCCGATGCCATAACTCCATTGGGTAATGTAGTCGCGGTCCAGTCCGCTGCTGGTCTGTAAGGCTGCCTCACCCGTTTGTACCAGTTCGCTTTTGCCGCGCATGGTCTCCTTGCTGTAAGTATAGGTATGATAGAGGTTGGACAGATTGGCGGATACACCTATCAGGGCTGCCACGACCAGTACGGCGCTGGCCCGGAAGAACTGCGGCAAGGTCTTTTCCCGCCAGGCTTTCTCGAAATAAGCTCCTGCGATGAACAGCATGACCAGCAGGAAGTAGTAGGACATCTGTACGTGGTTCGACATAATTTGCAAGGCCAGGAACAGGGCGGTGATGATGCTTCCCCATAGGAGTCGTCCCCGGTAGGCAAGTACCATACCTGCTATGGTGGGCGGAATATAGGCCAAGGTAATGAACTTCCAGATGTGTCCGGCCGAAATCAGGATAAAGAAGTAGGAAGAAAATGCCCATAGGACTCCTCCTAAACCGGATAGCCACACCGGAATGCCGAAAGCCCGGAGCAGGATGTAAAAACCTAACATCAGAATGAAGGTGAGGTGTACGTAGGAGGGCAAAAACAACTGATAGACTTTCTGGACCCATTGCAACGGCTTGGCCGAATCGTAGGAAGGCGAAATCTGATAGGTAGGCATACCGCCGAAAAGCGAATTGGTCCAGCGGGTGCGTTCGCCCGTTTCTTCATAATACTGGGCTGCTTCTTGCCCCGCTCCGGCCCCTGCGGCCGTGTCGTGTTGAAACAAAATGCGACCCTCGATATCCGCCGGAAAGAAATAAGCAAACGAGAGCACCGCGAAAATCCCTATCGCAATCAGGTCGGGAATTATTTTCTTCAATACCATAGTTATAAATCTTATATTAGCCGTGCAAAGATAAGGCATCCCGTTGTATTTTCCATTAAACAAGCGGACGTATTTCACCAAAATATCGTACATTTGCCTTCCAAACCAACTAACTCAACGAAATGAAGATAGGCATCATTAGTGCTATGGATAGCGAACACCGCCAGTTGGCAGACCGTTTGCTGCAAAAAGAAGAATGGGTGGAAGGCTCTTTTCGCTATGTGGAGGGAGTTTTGGGAAAGAATGAGGTCGTATTGACTCAATGCGGCATCGGCAAGGTGAACGCTGCGGTGGGCAGTGCGGAGTTGATACGTCGCTATTGTCCGGATTGCTTGATCAGTACCGGTGTAGCGGGAGGTATTGATGCTTGCCTGCATGTGACGGATGTCGTGGCCAGCAGTCGGCTGGTGTATCACGATGTGTATTGTGGTAACGATGGAACCGCTTATGGTCAGGTGCAAGGCATGCCTTTGTATTACGAAGCTTGCCAACCGTTGCTGCGTCATGCCCTCGCTCTGAATGAAACCGCTTCCTTGGAAAGTCGTATACACGGTGGCCTGATTTGTACGGGCGACCAGTTTGTAGAGAAAGCCGATGAACTGGCCGACATCAAACGCCATTTCCCTGACGGACTGGCTGTGGACATGGAGTCGGCAGCCATCGCACAGACTTGCTTCCTTTACGGCGTGCCTTTCCTCAGCTTCCGCATCATCAGCGATACGCCGGGTGCGCACGAGAACAACTTTGCCCAATATCGGGACTTCTGGGCCACGATGGCCGAGCGTTCCTTCCATACGACGTGGGCATTTCTTTCGACTTTGCCTTTGATAATTGAAAATTGATAGTTAATAGTTTATGGAAAAGATTCCCAGTTTTACCATTGATCACATCCGCCTGTTGCGCGGCATCTACGTTTCCCGTCAAGACGAAGTAGACGGTGAAGTCGTTACGACTTTCGATATTCGTATGAAAGAACCCAACCGTGAACCGGCCTTGGGACAAGGTGCCCTGCATACCATCGAGCATCTGGCTGCTACCTACCTGCGTAACGAACCGCAGTGGAAGGACCGTATTATCTATTGGGGGCCTATGGGTTGCCTGACAGGAAACTACTTGCTGATGCGGGGTGACTTGACTCCCCGGGATATTCTGCCTCTGATGCAGGATACTTTCCGCTTCATTGCCGACTACCAAGGGGAAGTGCCCGGTGCCGCTCCGCAAGATTGTGGCAACTACCTGCTTCACGACCTGCCCATGGCCCGTTGGGAAGCCGCGAAATATTTGCATGAAGTCTTGGAGCAAATGACGGAGGCCAACATGCACTATCCGGAGAAAAGAGGATAACCGGCAGGGTATAGAAACAGCGCATCTCCTGTCTGATTACTTATACGTTTTCAGGCAGGAGATGCGCTGTTTTAAGGTTTTATATGACTTCAATGCCTTGTTCTTTGCATAATTGCAAACCTAAGTCTTTCAACTTGAATTTCTGTATCTTGCCACTGCCGGTCATGGGGAACTCCTTGATGAAGAATACGTACTTGGGTATTTTGTAGCGGGAGATTTTACCCATGCAGAAGTCGCGTACGTCGCTCTCGTGGAGGTCGGCACCTTCGTGCAGGATGATGAAAGCACCCACAGCCTCGCCATATTTCCGGGAAGGAATGCCGGCCACTTGCACGTCCTTCACACCGGGCAGTTGGTAGAGGAATTCTTCGATTTCGCGGGGATAGACGTTCTCGCCTCCTCGGATAATCATGTCTTTGATGCGTCCGGTGATGCGGTAGTTGCCGTTTTCGTCTTTGATGCCCAAGTCGCCGGAGTGGCAGAAGCCGTCCTGGTCGATGACTTCGGCGGTTGCTTCGGGATTGTTGTAATAGCCTTTCATGACGTTGTATCCCCGGCAGCACATTTCTCCCTGTACGCCTACGGGACATTCTTTGCCTGTCTCCGGATCGATGACACGTACTTCGGTATGTTCATAATCACGGCCTACGGTGGTATAGCGTGCCTCTGCGGGATCATCGATGCGGCTGTGCGTCATACCCGGTGAGGTCTCGGTGAGTCCATATACGCTGGTGACGCGCATGAACATCTTCTCCTCTACCTGTTTCATCAATTCGATGGGACATAGCGAGCCGGCCATGATGCCGGTGCGCAGGCTGGACATATCGAACATGTCGAACATGGGATGATTCAATTCGGCAATGAACATGGTAGGTACGCCGTAAAGGGCGGTACAACGTTCCTTATGGACGGAAGCGAGCACGACTAAGGGGTCAAAGCGTTCGACCATGACTTCGGTGCAGCCATGCGTCAGGCAGTTCATGGTAGCTAATACCACGCCGAAACAATGGAACAGCGGTACGCAGACACACAACTTGTCATCCTGGGTAAACTTCATGTGCTCGCCGGTCAGGAAACCGTTATTGGCAATGTTATAGTGGGTCAGCATGACACCTTTGGGAAAACCGGTCGTGCCGCTGGTATACTGCATGTTTACGACGTCGTGGCAGGTCACTTGTGCTTTTAGCCGGTTGAGCTGTTCGTCCTCGATGTTGTCGCCCAGCAAGAGCAGTTCGGCGGTATTGTACATGCCTCGATGCTTCTCCTGGCCTACATAAACGACATTCTTCATGCGCGGGAAACGTTCGCTGTTGAGGTGTCCGCGCTGGCAGGTGCGGAGTTCGGGCAGCATCTCATAGGTCATCTGTACAAAGTCACTGTCCTTTTCGCCGTTCACGATGCAAAGGGTGTGCATGTCCGAGTTCTGGCAAAGGTACTCCAACTCCGCCTGTTTGTAGTTGGTATTGACGGTGACATAGACGGCCCCTATTTTGGCACAGGCATAAAGTAAAGTCAGCCAATCGGGTACATTGGCGGCCCAGATGCCTACATGGCTTCCCCGTGTCACGCCGATGGCTATCAGCCCTTTGGCCATATCATCCACGCGGCGGTTAAACTGGCTCCAAGTGAAGCGTAAGTTACGGTCGGAATAAACGATATATTCTTTGTCGGGTGTGGTTTCGGCCCAATGTTCCAGCCACTGGCCGAGGGTGCGTTCGTATAGCATACCGTTCTCCTTTTTTTATACGGGTGTATAGATGACGGCCAGAATTTTGGCGGCCTGTCCTTGATAAGCGTGTACGTGGTGGGGGACAATGGAGTCGTAATAGATGCTGTCTCCCTCCTCCAGCAGGTACGTATGTTTGCCGTAGCAGATCTCCATGACTCCTTCCATCACCATGATGAATTCTTCGCCTTCGTGCGAGGAAAGCACGAACTCACTGTCGTCCGTAGCGGCCACGTCGATGATGAAAGGTTCCATGTGCCGGTCGGCTTTCGACTTCGACAGGGAGTGGTATTCCATGTGCTTGCGGCTTTGGATGGCATTGTTGGAGAAACTGATGGTGTCTGTGGCTTCGGCCTTGCGGCAGATGGCCGGGCCGGTTTCGTCCTGGTCGTCGAGGAAAGTGCCGAGGCGCACGCCCAGCACGCGGGCTATCTTGATGAGAGGTGCCAAGGAAGGCAGGTCTATGTTATTTTCAATGCGCTCTATCTGTTCGATGGCCAGTCCCGAGCGTTCGGCCAGTTCTTCTCTACTGATGTGTTTGTCTTCACGAAGCGACTTGATTTTCTCGCCTACAATTTTGCTTGTATCCATAATATCTTTCTGTTTTCCGGTTGATATTAGCTTTATGTTCGCAAATGTAAGATAAACTTTGAGTCCCTGCAACAATTTGTGCGGAAAATTGTGCAGGAAACTATATTCAGCAAAGTACGTACATTTTTTCAACAAGGCCATACGCGGAGAAAAACATGGCAGGGGACGTTTGACAAAGTGACATTTTGTATTTCCTAATGGCTGAGAATCGCGTGATTCGGCCCGAAGGAAAGGCTGGTGCAGAAAAATGAAGCGGTTTTTCGACTTACATCCTTATAGTCAGCGAAATACGCCAAAATTTAACACTTGACGAAATGCAAACCAGCAGCGGAATCAGGGAAAAAGGAGGCCCGAAAACCCCTTTCAGGGAAAAGAAATAATGCTCCGGTGCATAAGAAACGATGTTTTCCTGCATTACATCGTATGTTTTCCGTCGTAACATCGTATGTTATTCGCCTTCACATCGGATGAAACGCGGCCAAACTTTGCCTTGGGAGGCCGAAAAGATGCCTGTTTTGGCGGTACGACCTGTCTTTTTTCACCTCCTTACTTTCTGTTTGGCTCTTTTTGAAAATTGTTTGTGTTAGCGAAAGGTCAGTTGTGCTTTCTTTTTGTCGTCTTACTGTCAGGTTTTACTTTCCATCTGAATGGACCTAAGAAGGTGCCTTCTGCTTCTCTTTTTAACCCATTGGTAGGCCGAATGATTGTATTAATTGCCCGAACTATGGGTGTGCAATGTATAATTTTGTATCTTTGCCCCCACAAACAGATAGGATTATGGCAGTTAGTATCAGGAAAGTAACCACAAAACGAGACCTGAAGCGATTTATCCGCTTCAATTATGAGTTGTATAAAGGAAATCCTTACTCCGTACCCGACTTGTATGATGACATGCTGAACACATTCAATAAGCAGAAGAATGCGGCTTTCGAGTTTTGCGAAGCGGATTACTTCCTGGCTTATCGGGACAATAAGCCGGTGGGACGTGTAGCTGCCATCATCAATCATAAGGCCAATCAGACGTGGAGAAGGAAGGATGTGCGCTTCGGCTGGATAGACTTCACAGACGATACGGAGGTGTCCGAAGCACTGATAAAGACCGTGGAGCAATGGGGCAAGGAGCGGGGCATGACAGACGTCGTAGGTCCTCTGGGCTTTACCGATATGGACGCCGAGGGAATGTTGATTGAAGGCTTCGACCAGCTCAGTACCATGGCCACGACGTATAACTATCCTTACTATCCGAAACACCTCGAACGGCTGGGTTTCGTGAAAGATGCCGATTGGGTGGAGTATAAGCTCTACGTGCCCGATGCCATCCCCGACAAACATCGCCGCATTGCCGAACTCATCCGGCAGAAATATAAGCTGAAAATCAAGAAATATACGTCGGGCAAGAAGATAGCCCGCGACTACGGGCAAGCCATTTTCGAGCTCATCAACGAGGCTTACAGTCAGTTGTATGGTTATTCGGCCTTGTCGCAACGCCAGATTGACCAGTACGTCAAGATGTATCTTCCCATCCTCGACCTGCGCATGGTGACACTGGTCACCGACGAGGCCGACCGGTTGATTGCCGTAGGTATCTCCATGCCTTCCTTGTCCGAAGCCCTGCAGAAGGCTCACGGGCGTTTGCTTCCCTTCGGGTGGTACTATCTGCTGAAAGCCCTCTTCTTCAAGCGCCGGGCCAAGATGCTCGACCTGCTCCTGGTAGCTGTGAAGCCTGAATATCAGAACAAAGGCGTCAATGCCCTGCTTTTTACCGACCTGATACCCATTTATCAGAAGTTGGGCTTCGAGTATGCCGAGAGCAATCCGGAGATGGAGTTGAATGCCAAGGTGCAGGCCCAGTGGGACTACTTCCGCTCCGAGCAGCACAAGCGTCGCCGTGCTTTCCGCCGGCCGATTCGTTGAGTGTGAAAGTGGATACCACGGGATTCGATTCGCTGTTTCCACAAAAAAATACTATATTTGCACATTCAAATCAGCACAAAAGTTTATGGAAGCGAACGACTATCTGTTACCACTGGAAGACAATGACGCCCGGACAGGCGTAGAATATACCGACGAAAACATCCGGCACTTGGACGACATGGAGCACATCCGTGTGCGTTCGGGTATGTATATAGGTCGCTTGGGCGATGGTTCGCAGAGCGATGACGGCATCTACGTCCTGCTGAAAGAGACCTTGGACAACAGCATCGACGAGTTCAAGATGGGTGCGGGCAAGAAAATAGAAGTTACTATCGAAGACAATCTCCGGGTCTGGGTGCGCGACTATGGCCGGGGTATCCCCCAAGGCAAGCTTATCGAAGCCGTCAGCAAACTGAACACGGGCGGAAAATATGACTCCAAGGCGTTCAAGAAGAGTGTGGGCTTGAACGGGGTCGGCATCAAGGCGGTCAATGCCTTGAGCAGTCGTTTCGAAGTGCGCAGCTATCGGGAAGGACGGGTGCGCACGGCCATCTTCGAGCGCGGGGTGTTGCTGAGCGACACGACGGAAGACTCGGCCGAGGAGACAGGTACGTACATCTACTTCGAACCGGACAATACGCTTTTCCTGAACTATGCTTTTCAGCCGCAGTTCGTCGAGAACCTGTTGCGCAATTACACCTACCTGAATACGGGACTTACCTTTATATATAACGGACAACGCATCCTTTCGCGTCATGGATTGGAAGACCTGCTGAAGGACAACATGACCAGCGAGGGGCTATATGACATCGTACACCTGAAGGGCGAGGATATTGAGATTGCTTTCACGCACACCAACCAGTATGGCGAAGAGTATTACTCCTTTGTCAACGGGCAACATACCACACAGGGCGGTACGCATCAAAGTGCCTTGAAAGAGCATCTGGCCCGCACCATCAAGGAATTCTTCCAGAAAAACTTCGACTATGCCGACATACGCAACGGCTTGGTGGCCGCTATCGCCATTGATGTGGAAGAACCGATGTTCGAGAGCCAGACGAAGACCAAGCTGGGCAGTAACAACATGTGGCCCGCTGTGCCGCAGGAAAATAAACCAGCCGGTCCCACGGTGAACAAGTTTGTGGGCGACTTCGTTAAACTGGAGGTGGACAACTTTTTGCACAAGAATCCCTTGATAGCCGAGGTGATGCTTCAGAAGATACAGGAGTCGGAGAAAGAACGCAAGGCCATAGCCGGTGTCACTAAGCTGGCGCGCGAACGTGCCAAGAAAGCCAACCTGCACAACCGTAAGTTGCGCGACTGCCGTTATCACCTGAACGATGGCAAAGGAAAGGAACAGGAAGACGAGTCGTGCATCTTTATCACCGAGGGCGATTCGGCCAGCGGCTCCATCACCAAGAGTCGCGATGTCAATACCCAAGCCGTTTTCTCCCTGCGCGGTAAGCCGCTGAACAGTTATGGCCTCACCAAGAAGGTGGTTTACGAAAACGAAGAGTTCAACCTCTTGCAAGCTGCCCTGAACATTGAGGACGGTATGGAGGGACTGCGCTACAACAAAGTCATTGTAGCTACCGATGCCGATGTGGACGGCATGCACATCCGCCTGCTCATCATTACTTTCTTCCTCCAGTTTTTCCCGGATCTTATCAAGAAGGGGCACGTCTACATCTTGCAGACGCCTTTGTTCCGGGTGCGCAACAAGAAGAAGACCAACTACTGCTATACGGAGGAAGAGCGGTTGAACTCGATTCGCGAACTGGGACCGAACCCCGAAATCACCCGCTTCAAAGGTTTGGGAGAGATTTCGCCCGACGAGTTTCGCCACTTTATCGGTAAGGACATGCGCCTGGAGCAGGTCAATCTGCGCCGTACGGATCAAGTGAAAGAGTTGTTGGAATTCTATATGGGCAAGAATACCATGGAGCGTCAAAGCTTTATTATTAACAACCTGGTGATAGAAGAAGACTTGGTTAATGAAGAATGAATAGATTATGACACGAGCTATATTTCCCGGTACATTCGACCCCTTTACCGTAGGCCATGCCTCGGTGGTAAGAAGGGCACTGACGTTTATCGACGAGATAGTGATAGGCATCGGTATCAACGAGAACAAGAATACGCATTTCCCGGTGGAGCGGCGTAAGAAGATGATAAGCGACTATTATCGCGATAATCCCCGCGTCACGGTGCAGGCCTATGATTGCCTGACCATTGATTTTGCGCGGGAAGTGGGCGCTAATCTCATTGTCCGGGGCATACGGACAGTGAAGGACTTCGAGTATGAAGAAACCATTGCCGACATCAACCGTAAGCTGACGGGCATCGAGACCATTTTGCTCTTCACGGAGCCGGAGTTGACTTGTGTCAGCTCGACCATTGTGCGTGAGTTGTTAAGTTATGGAAAGGACATCAGCCAGTTTGTGCCCGAAGGCATGGACATCGGTTGACCCTTGTGATATAAAAACTGAATTATAAAGATGAAGAAAATCGTTTTATGGATATTCGCCTGTAGCTTCCTGATGGCCCAGGCGCAGAATTCCGGCCGGGATGCTTTACGCAAGTTGCAGATGGCAGAGTTTGCCATTAGTCGGCTTTATGTGGATAGTGTGGATGAAGACCATCTGGTGGAGCAAGCCATCATCGAGATGCTTGCCCAGCTCGACCCACACTCTACCTACACCAATGTAGAGGAAACGAAAGCCTTGAATCAGCCCTTGCAAGGCGGGTTCGAAGGTATCGGGGTGCAGTTTCAGATGATAGAAGATACGTTGCTGGTCATTCAGCCGGTCAGTGGAGGCCCTTCGGAGAAGGTAGGTATACTGGCAGGCGACCGCATTGTCAGTGTGAACGATACGGCCATTGCCGGTGTCAAGATGAATACCGAGGACATCATGAAGCGCTTGCGGGGCCCGAAGAATACGAAGGTAGACTTGGGCGTAGTGCGAAGGGGCGTGGCCGACCTGCTGCATTTCACCGTGAAGCGTGACAAGATACCCATTTATAGTCTGGATGCTTCCTACATGATTCAACCGGGCACGGGGTATATCCGCATCAACCGCTTCGGGGCTACTACGCCCGATGAGTTCTCCGAAGCCTTGATGAAGTTGCAGAAAGAGGGCATGCGCGACCTGATTCTCGACCTGCAAGGCAATGGGGGCGGATACCTGAATGCTGCCATTGACTTGGCCAACGAGTTCCTCGACCAGAAAGACTTGATTGTGTATACCGAAGGACGGGCTGCCCGCCGTAGTGACTTTGCGGCCAAAGGGAATGGACGTTTCCGCCAAGGACGTCTGGTGGTGCTGGTGGATGAATATTCGGCTTCGGCCAGTGAGATAGTTAGCGGGGCCATACAGGACTGGGACCGGGGTGTTCTGGTGGGTCGGCGTACGTTCGGTAAGGGGCTGGTACAACGTCCCATCGACTTGCCCGACGGGTCTATGATACGCCTCACTGTGGCTCGCTATTATACGCCTTCCGGACGCTGCATCCAGAAACCGTATAGCGGGGAGGGCGACGATATGCAAGAGCAGTATGCCAAGGACTTGCTGGACCGCTTCAACCATGGCGAACTGATGCATGCCGATAGCATTCACTTCCCCGATTCGTTGAAGTATCAGACCCGCCGCCTGGTTCGTACGGTGTATGGAGGCGGAGGCATCATGCCCGACTTCTTCGTACCTATGGATACGGCCCGCTACACGGACTATCATCGTCACATCGTGGCCAAGGGGGTAGTCATTCGCAGCACGACGGGTTATATCGAGCGCCATCGGGAAGAGCTGAAGGCGAAGTATAAGGACTTCGACACATTCAACAAGAAGTTTGAGATTGATGAGGCTTTCTTGGCCGACATGCGTGCCTTGGCCGACGAAGCCAAGGTGAAGTTCGATGAAGCCCAGTACGAACGTTCGCTTCCCTTGATTAAAACCCAACTGAAAGCCCTCATTGCACGCGACTTGTGGGATATGAACGAGTATTTCCGGGTGATGAACACCGTGGACGAGACCGTGCAGCAAGGCTTGCGCGTACTGAACGATGGCTTGTACGAGAAGATTATGAACCGTTAAGAAAGAAGGAGGTTGTAATGAGCACCATGAACGTAAATGTCGAACTGTTCCGTCAGTTGAGCTACATCGCCGACGATGAGAACTACATGAAGAAGGCTTTGAACTATATCAAGAAGCTGGTTGTGCAGAAGGAGAAGGAGGAACAAGCTCCTTTCACCGTGGCCGAGGATGAGGCCGAATATCGTCCGCTGACGAAAGAAGAAGTGCTACGTGATATGAATGAGGTGTGCGAGCAAATCAAGCAAGCTCGTTCAGGACAACTTAAAGGCAGGCCGTTGGAGGAGCTTCTTAATGAATTATAAGATTAGGACTTACAAGGCTTTTGATAGACAGTTTAAAAAATTGTCTAAGCGGTATAAGTCTTTGGTGGATGATGTCAGGAAATTGGCAGCCGATTTGCAGGAGAATCCGTATCAAGGGGCCGACTTGGGAGGAGGTGTACATAAAGTGCGTATGGCTATTGCTTCCAAGGGGAAAGGTAAAAGTGGGGGCGCACGGGTCATTACACTGATACTCGCTTATTCGGAGGAAGAAGCTGAGATAGGGTTGCATTACATCTACGACAAAGTCGACCGCGAACCCCTGACCGATGCCGAACTGCAAGCCATCTTGCGGCAGAACGGGCTGTAACTCCTTCACTCCCCAAACAACCACTTATTCAGCCAACGGTTGACGTAGACGTTCAGCACGGCACAACCGGCACCGATGGCGGCACCTGCCAACACATCCGACGGATAGTGTACCCCCTGCTGCATCCGCGAAACACCTACCGAACACGCCCACAACGCCGAAGGGGCTATGACATACCACTTGGGATACTTGATGCTGAGCGACGTGGCCAGGGCAAAGGCCGTGGCCGTGTGACCCGACGGAAACGACGGACTGCCCTCACGGCTGTAGGCATGAACGCGGTCGGGCCAACGCTCGTAGGGGCGCTCCCGGTCCATCAGATACTTCATGCCGTAGGACAGGACGAAGGCACCCGCCACACTGGTACCCACATACACCGCGTCCTTCAGCAGCTGCTTGTCGTGCTTGGCCCAGGCGGCTATGGCCATGGCTACCGGTACACCCACTGCCACATAGGGTTCCGACTTCGATATCACTTTGTTGTAGTTGCGGGCGAAACGGCCGTCCCAGCTGTTCACCCGGTGCAGGGCGTTGATGTCCCAGTTCTGCGCCAGCAGGGCGGGGCAGAGCAGCAGCAACGCCACGAGGCTTAGGAGGAATCTCTTCATGCTATACACATATATATATTAGTTGACGAGTTTTGCCGCCAAAGATACATAAATATTCCCGGCGGGAGAAAAAAAGTGCCCGCAAGTGATGCGTATGTCGGAAATAATGCCTACTTTTGAGGCCAATCAATCACTTAACCACGAAGGAAGATATGAAAACCGAACTGCATAACATACAGACGGCCGCCGAACGCGGAACCTCGGTTTTACCCCCCCCCTATTTGTCAATATATTTCGCATAAGGTAGACTCTTCGCAGCCTGCTTGCCCTGACATACTTACCCCCTCTGCTTACACGTCCCCCCGGGTGGATGTGCAGCTCGTCGTGTGCGAACGGGGCTTTGCTGCCAGCGTGGGCGATTGGCAGGAGGAGGACTTGGGCGAAGGAAACCTTGTTTAAATGAAGAATGAAGAATGAGGAATGAAGAATCTCTCCCGCATACCATTTGCCGCAGGTGTCGCTCTCGCTCCACCAACGGATTGTAGTAATCGACTCTCCTCCTTCTGGAAGGAGGAGTACCCGAAGGGGGAGGTGGTAGGTAGAACATGCCGCGAAGCGATACCTTATTATTATATAGGTCAAACCTCCTTTCACCTACCGCCCCGCCCTTCGGGCACCCCGCCTTCCAGAAGGCGGGGAGTCAGGATGACAGGCAGCAAATAGTAAATAGTAAATCGTAAATACTAAAATAGTAAATGACATGAGACTAAGAAACATCACCTTCGCAGCCCTCGCCCTCATCGCGGCAAGCTGCACCAACGACAACGAACCGGGCGCAGGCATCGACCTCACCGGACAGCCCATGCGCGTCACCACCCAGGTCAATGCCCCGCAGACCCGCGAGAGCATGACCACCAACGACCTCACGAAGTACTACCTCCGCATCACCGGCGACCAGGGCGCCACTACCCTCTACGACTACTTCACCACCATGACCAAAGGCGGAACGGAGTGGACACCCGACGACGAACTGACCTGGAAGGACGGCACCACGCCCATCGAAGTGTCCGCCGTATGGCAGACCAACACCACGTGGAGCAAGGACGAATATGACGGCACCACGCCCAAGACCGTCGCCGTCCTGACCAACCAAGGCAGCGAAGACAACGTCAAGGCCAGCGACCTGCTTTACATGGCCCCCACCGACTTCGACCCCGCCAAGCTGGAGGCCCCCTACACCATCCCCGTCACCCTGAGCCACCGCTTCGCCAAGCTGAACATCACCATCCGGGTGGGCAACAGCGCGGAGACCACCCCGGGCACGAACCCCATCAGCACCGTCACCGTGGGCGGAACACTGACGCAGGCTACCTTCGTCCCCGCCGACAATACATTCAACCTGACAAGCAACACGGCAGCGGACATCAACGCCGCACCCGTAGGCACCTACACCCCGGGCAGCAGTGTGGCAGACCTGGGCAGCGCCACCTACGAGTGCATCCTCCTGCCGCAGACGGCCGACTTCACCGTCACCGCCAACATCAACAACACCAACTACATCTACACCGGCAACGCACAGCAGTTCGACCCCGACCGGCAGTATAACCTCACCCTCACCGTAAGCGGCATCGGCAACAGCATGAACCTGGGCGGAGCCACCGTGGGCGACTGGGGCGGCAAAGAAGACCTCGGCAGCGGCGACATGGGCGAAGACTTGGGAGGCTACACCATCGCCGAGGACGGCACCTACCAAGTCTACAACACCGAAGGCCTGGTGAAATGGGCAGCAGTTGCAGCAGCTGACCTTCAAACCAACTGCACCCTCATGAACGACATCGACCTGACAGGGAAGACATGGCCGAAGATCCAAAACTACGCAGGCATCTTCGACGGGCAGGGGCATAGCATCAGCCACCTAACAGGCAGCTGCGGCCTTATCTACACTGGTAATGGCTGCACCATCCGGAATGTCACCCTCATCAACCCGCAGATTACGAATGCTACAGATTACTATGGAGGAGGAATAGCCGGTGGTATTACGAATAGCACCCTGACCAACTGCCATGTGGTAGGCGGTACGCTTACATCAAACTTGAACGGAAATGTTCGTATCGGCGGCATAGCCGGATCTATAAATGGCACTACAAGCATTGTGCGGGCTTGTTCCTCCTCAGCTTCCCTGTTTTTTGAAGGTTCCACCAACTACTCTATCAGTATGGGTGGTCTCACCGGATGTTTGGATAATGGTACCCTCTCCGGTTGCTATTATGCGCATGGCAGCCTTTCCAATACTGGTTCAGCCACAAACGTATCCATAGGAAGTATCGCTGGAGGTTTCAATCAGAATGCCCTGTCCGATTGCTACTGGAGCGGTGGAGTGAACGAACCTATTGGCCGGCACTATGGCCATGGTACCGCCACGAACATCTACCAGGTGAACAGTGCCGATTGTGCCAACTGGGCCGCCGCCGCAACCGCCATGAACGCCGCCCTCGCGGAAGCAGGCTACACCGACTACCATTGGGTAGTGAACACGGGCGAGGATGCGGCCAGCCGCCCGCTCATCACTGAGAAAGCGACGGAATAATCAGACTAAGAAAAAAACGAACAATATGGCAACCCATCGACCCTTCCCCGCAGAACCCCTTGACCCTTGTGCGTACAAGGGGTCGACCTTTGTGCGCACAAGGGTCCGACCTTTCTGCGCACAAGGGTATGACCTTTGTGCGTACAAGGGTGGGAGGCTTCGGCGCACCGGGGCAGGAGGTCGGGAGCGGGTGCCGCAAAACGATTCATTAACCATCTAAAAAACAATGCGTTATGTCAGTAAACTACACGTTGCAAAAGAAGCGTAACCCACAGAAGAAGTCCGATCCGGGCAAGTGGTACGCCGTATTCAAATCGGACGAACCGATTAAAGGAAAAACTATGACAAGAATGGCCACGGAAGGCGGCACGATGGAGGACTACGAGCTCCAGGCCGCAGGGCACGTCATAGCCAAATGGGTTTATAACCAAACCATCCAAGGCAACCGGGCCCACATCGACGGCCTGGGCACCTTCCGTATCACCTTCGGCAGCGAGGGGGTGGAGAACGTGAAGGACTTCCACACCGGTCTGATCCGGAACATCAAACTTTCGTTCATCCCCGACCCGGACTTGCGGGCGGACATCCTTCGCGACGTCAAGTTTGTGAACGCCGGCATCGTGGACGGCGACACGTACTACGGCTCGCTGGAGAACTATTATAAGGTGACGGGCCAGACGGGCAGCACCGGCGGCACCACCGAGCCGGGCGGCGAAGACCAGGAAGAGGACCCATTGGCGTAAATGAAGAATGAAGAACGAAGAATGAAGAATGAGGTATCGGGGGGCGGCTTTGCCGCCCTTTCTTTTTGGGGGGTCGCAGGTGTCGCTCTCGCTCCACCCACGGTTATTCATAGGCGAACCTCTCCGAGGTTCCAGAGGTTTTCCACCCCCCTAAAGACGGTGGAACCGTCTCACCATGGGTAGCCGTTGGTGGAGCGCAAGCGACACCTGCGGTGGTTTGGACGGCTTCGCCGCCCTCTCCTTTTTGGGTGGGAGTCGTGCTTATTACGGAAATATTTCTTTAATCATTTGCTAAATCGGTGGATTTCCTCTACTTTTGCAAAGCGATAGTATCGGAGGAACTATGTATAACTATTAAATAACTTAAATTCAATCATTTATGTGGTTAAGTAATTCATCTGTAGGAAGGAAAGTGGTGATGAGCGTTACCGGTATCGCCCTTGTCCTGTTTCTGACGTTTCACATGGCGATGAACCTCGTCGCACTGATTTCGGCCGAAGGCTACAACCTGGTTTGTGAGTTCTTGGGCGCTAATTGGTATGCGCTGGTGGGTACGGCAGCGCTGGCCGTGCTGTTCATCATTCACATCATCTATGCTTTCTGGCTGACGATGCAGAACCGCCGCGCCCGTGGTACGGAGCGTTATGCGGTGACCGAGCGTCGCAAGGAGGTAGAGTGGGCTTCGCAGAACATGTTGGTTCTGGGTATCATTGTCATCGTAGGCCTGGCGCTGCACCTGGTTCACTTCTGGTCGAAAATGATGTTGCCCGAAGTGATGCATGGTCTGGGCATGCACACGGACACACTGACGTTG
>CALUOT010000029.1 GCA_944322355.1 uncultured Bacteroides sp.
GTTCGTTTCATGTCACCTTAGCTTTTAGGGTTTATGGGGGCGAAGTTAGGACTTTTTTCGGAATGGGCAAGAGATGGAAGGAGTTTTTTCTATTTTAGTGGCTGCACAAGGTTTTTCGGCATAAAGGACAACAGGAAAAGCCCCCATTTTCCTTCCTCAGCCGAACAATGCCCGGAACGCTTCTTCCACCTTGCGCACCGGCACCAACTCGATGGAGAACTTTCCGGCATCCAGCCCTTGCAGGTTTTGCCGAGGCAGGAGAAAGCGACGGAAGCCCAGCTTCTCCGCCTCACCGATGCGCTGCTCGATGCGGTTCACTGGACGTATCTCCCCGGAGAGGCCCACTTCGCCTGCCATGCACACCTCCGGCTCGATGGCCATATCCATATTACTGCTGAGTATAGCGCTAATGACACCGAGGTCGATGGCCGGATCGCTCACCCGCAAACCGCCGGCAATGTTAAGGAAAACATCTTTCTGCGCCAACTTGAAACCCACCCGCTTCTCCAGCACAGCCAGCAGCATGTTCATGCGCCGGAGGTCGAAGCCCGTAGCCGAGCGTTGCGGATTGCCATACACGGCCGAACTGACCAGTGCCTGCGTCTCGATGAGGAAAGGCCGGACACCCTCGATGGCCGAAGCGATGGCCACCCCACTCATCCCCTCGTGCTCTTGCGAAAGCAGCAGTTCGGAAGGGTTGCTCACCTGCCGCAAGCCATCCTGTCGCATCTCATAAATGCCCAACTCGGCCGTACTGCCAAAACGGTTCTTGATGCTGCGCAGGATGCGATACATATAATGCTGGTCGCCTTCGAACTGAAGCACCGTGTCTACAATATGCTCCAACACCTTGGGACCGGCGATGCTTCCCTCCTTATTAATATGCCCGATGAGAATGACCGCCGTATGCGTCTCCTTGGCAAAACGCAAGATAGCCGCCGCACATTCCCTCACCTGGGCGATACTACCCGGCGAAGACTCCAGCGCTTCGGTAGAAATGGTCTGTATGGAGTCGATAACCACCAAGTCGGGCTGCACGTTTTTGATATGCGTAAAAATTTGCTCCAGCGAAGTCTCGCAGAGGATGAGGCAATCCTTGGAGGAGTCGGTCAGGCGGTCAGAGCGTAACTTCAGTTGGCGGGTACTCTCTTCACCAGACACATAAAGAACGCGACGTTCGGGCATACGCAACACCGTCTGCAACACTAAAGTGGACTTTCCGATGCCCGGCTCTCCACCAATCAGCACCAACGAACCGCGCACCAGTCCTCCCCCCAGCACCCGATTCAGTTCGGCATCGTGCATATCGATACGTGCTTCCTCATCTGCTTCAATCTCGCTAAGGGGCATTGGCCTAGCAGGAGAGGAAGTACCCCTGCCCGACGAAGGACGTTTACTCGCAGGTTCCTTCCGCACAATCTCCTCCACATACGTATTCCACTGTCCGCACGAAGGGCATTTCCCCACCCACTTGGGCGACTCTTGTCCGCAATTACTGCACACATATACGGTCTTTTCTTTTGCCATGAGTTTCTTACATCTGATGATAGATTCAGGGACAAAGATAGCACTTTTTCCCGACTTCACACCGTAATCTCACCGGCCAGAGGTTGGGTCATCCACTGCCGCACCTCATCGGGTGAATAATTGTGCCCCAACAAGAACATGAGTTTAGTCACAGCCGATTCGGTAGTGCTGTCATATCCACTCACTACACCTACCTTCATTAACCGATAACCAGTCTCATAACGGGACATCTCCACCATACCGGCCCGGCATTGGGTCACATTCACAATGACAATTCCCTTGTCACAAGCCTCCTTCAACCTTCGCAAGAACCACTCTTTCCGTGGTGCGTTCCCCGAACCATAAGTTTCCAACACGACCGCCTTCAACCCTTCAGTAGCCAATACGGATGCTACAACTTCCTCCTGAATACCGGGAAACAACTTCAGGATGGCAATGTGCGTATCCAGTAAATAATGAGGTTTCAGCTTTGATTTACCTTGATAAGCATGGATTTGCCCATTATTATATTTAATATGTATACCGGCCGAAGCCAGCACCGGATAGTTGAACGAACGAAAGGCATTGAAGTTTTCGGCATTCATCTTGGTGGTACGATTACCCCGCATCAGGTGATTCTCGAAGAATATGCACACCTCCGGCACCATCGGACGCCCACTGAGGTGACGTGCCGTAGCAATCTCGATACTGGTCAGCAGATTTTCTTTCCCGTCGGTACGCAGCACACCGATAGGAAGCTGAGAACCGGTAAGGATGACCGGTTTCCCCAAATTTTCCAACATAAAACTCAAAGCCGATGCCGTATAGGACATAGTATCGGTGCCATGCAGGATGACAAAACCGCTATATGCTTCATAATGGTCACTGATGATGCGCACCAGCTTCTGCCACGCATCCGGATCCATATCGGAGGAGTCCATCGGCGGATCGAATTGGTACGTATCAATCCTGAATCCAAAATTCTGCAATTCAGGAATGTATTTCTGCAATTGCTCCAGATTAAAGTTTTCCAAGGCACCGGTCTCGGCGTTTTCTATCATCCCGATGGTACCGCCCGTATAGATTAACAAAACGGAAGTGTCGTCAACGTTCATATGCTCCTTTTCTTGCTATTCATTTGCAAATATAGTGAAATATATCATATTATGTAACAAAATGAAAGAAAACCTTCCGACATACTCCTCATTACAGGCACAATTCAGTATAAAAATGGCAGACAGATTTCGGGCATCTGTCTTGGAAGAATCAGCAATCTACATGATTTTATCAGAAAAAAGCGATGAAAAGTGTTAGTTTGAACATTTTTATTCTTATATTTGCGCCATCCTATCAATAACGATAGAAACAGAGAGTATGAACGGATACTATTTACATACAGTCACATCCATGGGGACCATGACCCTTAGGGGTTAGGGGATAGTATTTGTGTTTCTACGTGATACACTATTTTTCAGCAGCTTTTTCAAATTTATTTAGTTACTAAGTCTAAGAGTCTTTCAAGCCCTTGGGGCGGACAGACGATAGCATACATATTGTTTTACCCTATTCAATTTATATATAAGAAATATGAAAGTCATGAAGTTTGGCGGATCGTCAGTGGGATCCGCAAAAAGCATATTAAGCGTCAAGAAGATTGTAGAAGCGGTCGATGAACCGGTGATTGTGGTCGTATCCGCCTTGGGTGGCATTACTGACAAGCTGATAGAAACATCGAAAAAGGCAGCTTTGGGCGATTCGGCTTATGAAGACGGTTTCCGAGAGATTGTGTTCCGCCATGTGGAAATGATTAAGGAAGCCTTCCCGGCCGGTAAACAACAAGTGGAATTGCAACACCAGGTGGGCGAATTGCTCAACGAACTGAAGGACATCTTCCAAGGCATCTACCTCATAAAAGACCTGTCACAGAAAACTTCCGACACCATTGTCAGCTACGGAGAGCGTATCTCTTCCCTCATTGCAGCCGAACTGACCGGCGCCCAATGGTATGACTCCCGCCAATTCATCAAGACAGAAAAGAAATTCTCCAAGCACATCCTTGACAAGGAACTGACCAACCGACTCGTACGAAGCACCTTTGCCACGCTTCCCCACCGGGCCTTGGTGCCGGGCTTCATTGCCAGCGACGAGAGCACGGGCGAAGTGACCAACCTGGGACGGGGAGGTTCTGACTATACCGCAGCCATCATTGCCGCGGCTCTCGATGCGGACTCGCTGGAAATATGGACCGACGTGGACGGCTTCATGACGGCCGACCCGCGCGTCATCTCCACCGCCTATACCATCAACGAACTGAGCTATGTGGAAGCCACGGAGCTGTGTAACTTCGGCGCCAAAGTGGTCTATCCGCCAACCATCTATCCGGTGTGCCACAAGAATATCCCGATCCTGATTAAAAACACCTTCAATCCCGAAGGACAGGGCACCGTCATCAAGCAAGAAGTATCCGACCCGCAAAGCAAAGCCATCAAGGGTATATCATCCATCAACGACACGAGCCTCATCACCGTGCAAGGTCTAGGTATGGTGGGAGTCATCGGAGTGAACTACCGCATCTTCAAGGCATTGGCCAAGAACGGCATCAGCGTATTCCTCGTATCGCAAGCCTCGTCGGAGAACTCTACCTCCATCGGTGTGCGCAATGCCGATGCCGACCTGGCCTGCAACGTACTGACCGAAGAATTTGCCAAGGAAATCGAAATGGGAGAAATCTCGCCCATACAAGCCGAGAAGAACCTGGCCACCGTGGCCATCGTAGGCGAAAACATGAAACATACGCCGGGCATCGCCGGAAAACTGTTCGGCACGCTGGGACGGAATGGTATCAACGTCATAGCCTGCGCACAGGGAGCCTCGGAAACCAACATCTCGTTCGTGGTGGACAGCCGTTCGCTGCGCAAGTCGCTCAACGTCATCCACGATTCGTTCTTCCTCTCCGAATACCAGGTGCTGAACCTCTTCATCTGTGGTATCGGCACGGTGGGCGGAAGCCTCATCGAGCAGATCCAAAGCCAACGGCAGAAACTGATGCAGGAGAACGGATTGCAACTGAACGTCGTAGGCATAGCCGACGCCTCGAGAGCCCTCTTCTGCCGCGAAGGCATCGACCTGGAGCACTACCGCGAGGAGCTGAAGCAGCGAGGCAAGGAAAGTTCGCTCGCCGTGCTCCGCAACGAAATCATCGGCATGAACATCTTCAACTCCGTGTTTGTGGACTGCACGGCCAGCGCCGACGTGGCTTCGCTCTACAAAGACCTGTTGCAACACAACGTTTCCGTCGTGGCAGCCAACAAGATAGCCGCCTCGTCGGCCTACGACAACTATCGCGAACTGAAGCAGATAGCCCGTCAGCGTGGTGTGAAGTATCTGTTCGAAACCAACGTGGGAGCCGGACTGCCCATCATCAACACCATCAACGACCTCATTCACAGTGGGGACAAGATACTGAAGATAGAAGCCGTACTGAGCGGTACGCTGAACTACATCTTCAACAAAATCAGTGCCGACGTGCCTTTCAGCCGCACCATCCGCATGGCGCAGGAAGAACGCTATTCGGAACCCGACCCGCGCATCGACCTCAGCGGCAAGGACGTCATCCGCAAGCTGGTCATCTTGGCCCGCGAGGCCGGATACAGGCTGGAGCAGGAAGATGTGGAGAAGCACCTCTTCGTGCCCGATGACTTTTTCGAAGGTTCGCTGGAGGACTTCTGGCAGAAAGTGCCCACGCTGGATGCCGACTTTGAAGCACGCCGGCAGGTACTCGAGGCAGAGCACAAACACTGGCGCTTCGTGGCCAAGCTGGAGAATGGCAAGGCATCGGTAGGATTGCAAGAAGTGAGTCCCAACCACCCCTTCTACAACCTGGAGGGAAGCAACAACATCATCCTGCTCACCACCGAACGCTATCGCGAATATCCGATGCTGATTCAAGGCTACGGAGCCGGTGCCAGCGTAACGGCAGCAGGCGTATTTGCCGACATCATGAGCATCGCCAACGTATAACCCCCGGGGGTAGCCGAAACTACACCCAGGGGTAGCCGATATTACACCCGCGTGTAGTCAAAGCTACACCCGCGTGTAGTCGGAACTACTCCCGCGTGTAGCCGGAACTACTCCCAGGGGTAGTCGAAACTACTCCTAGGGATAACCGGAACTACCCGTACGGATATTTTCAGAGACGTTACTATACATTATTATATATATGAAACACATCATCATCTTAGGCGACGGCATGGCCGACTGGGCAGTGCCCTCGCTGGGCGGCAAAACCCTGCTGCAAGCCGCCCACACTCCAAACATGGACCGCCTGGCACGCATGGGGCGCACAGGCCGGTTGGTAACCGTTCCGCCGGGCTTCCATCCGGGCAGCGAAGTGGCCAACATGTCCGTCATGGGCTACAACCTGCCCCTCGTCTACGAAGGCCGAGGCCCGTTGGAAGCTGCCAGCATCGGTGTCGACCTGAAACCGGGCGAAATGGCCATGCGCTGCAACATCGTCTGCCTCGAAGGCGACGTGCTGAAGAACCACTCCGCCGGACACATCACCACCGCCGAAGCCGACGTGCTGGTGAAATACCTGCAAGAACAGCTGGGCAACGACCGCGTGCGCTTCTACACCGGTGTGCAATATCGCCACCTGCTCGTAGTGAAAGGAGGCGACAAACGCCTGGACTGTACCCCACCCCACGACGTGCCCCTCCGGCCCTGGCGCCCGCTACTGATTAAGCCGATGGTGGAAGAAGCCAGGGAAACAGCCGACCTGCTAAACGACCTGATACTTCGCTCGCAGGAATTGCTTGCCAACCATCCGCTGAACCTCCGCCGCAAGGCCGAAGGCAAAGACCCGGCCAACAGCATCTGGCCCTGGAGCCCCGGCTACCGTCCGCAGATGCAGCCTCTGTCGGAGAAGTATCCGGAAATCCGACGCGGGGCGGTCATCTCTGCCGTAGACCTGATTAACGGTATCGGCTACTACGCCGGCCTGCGCCGCCTGACGGTGGAAGGCGCTACCGGACTGTATGACACCAACTACGAGAACAAGACTGCCGCTGCCCTCGAAGCCTTGCAGACCGATGACTTCGTCTACCTGCACATCGAAGCCAGCGACGAAGCCGGACACGAAGGCGACATCGACCTGAAGATACGCACCATCGAAAACCTCGACCGCCGTGCCGTAGGCCCCATTTACGAAGCCGTGAAAGACTGGGACGAACCGGTAGCCATTGCCGTACTACCCGACCATCCCACACCTTGCCAACTGCGCACGCATACGGCCGAACCCGTACCCTTCCTCATCTGGTATCCGGGTATCGAAGCCGACAGCGTGCAGACCTTCAACGAGGTAGCCGCCTGTCAAGGTAGTTACGGATTGATGAAAGAAGACGAATTTATGAACGAATTTATGAAACCCACTGCCTTATGAACTATTACAGTACCAACAAACAAGAACACGGCGTCAGCCTGGAAGAAGCCGTTGTAAAGGGATTGGCTGTCGACAAAGGCTTGTATATGCCCGATGCCATCCGCCCACTTCCCGAAACATTCTACGAACACATCGACCAACTCAGCTTCCAGGAGATAGCCTACCGCGTGGCCGATGCTTTCTTTGGCGAGGATGTTCCTGCCGACACGTTGAAGCAATTGGTGTACGACACCCTTAGTTTCGACACGCCTCTGGTTCCCATCCACGATGCCATCTACTCCTTAGAACTCTTCCACGGCCCGACATTGGCCTTCAAAGACGTAGGCGGACGCTTCATGGCACGTCTGCTGGGCTACTTCATCCGGAAGGAAGGCAAGCGGCAAGTCAACGTGCTGGTAGCCACTTCGGGCGATACGGGCAGCGCCGTAGCCAACGGTTTCTTGGGCGTGGAGGGCATTCACGTCTACGTGCTCTACCCCAAAGGCAAGGTAAGCGAGATACAGGAAAAGCAATTCACCACGTTGGGCCGCAACATCACCGCCCTCGAAGTGGACGGCACTTTCGACGACTGCCAAGCCTTAGTCAAAGCCGCCTTCATGGACAAGGGACTGAACGAACACCTGCAACTGACTAGTGCCAACTCCATCAACGTGGCCCGCTTCCTGCCGCAAGCGTTCTACTATTTCTATGCCTATGCCCAACTGAAACGGGCAGGCCGGGCCGACCAGGTAGTCATCTGCGTACCCAGCGGCAACTTCGGTAACATCACCGCCGGACTCTTCGGCAAGCGCATGGGGCTTCCGGTGAAGCGTTTCATCGCCGCCAACAACCGCAACGACATCTTCTACCAATACCTGAAGACGGGCATCTATACACCCCGGCCTTCCATCGCCACCATCGCCAATGCCATGGACGTAGGAGCCCCCAGCAACTTCGCCCGTGTGCTCGACCTTTACGGCGAGAGCCATGCAGCCATTTGTGCCGACATCAGCGGCGCCACCTATACGGACGAGCAGATTGCCGAGACCGTCAAGCAAGTATGGACCGGCCATCATTACCTGCTCGACCCTCATGGGGCCTGCGGATACCGCGCCTTGGCCGAAGGGCTACAACCCGGCGAAACCGGCATCTTCCTGGAGACAGCCCACCCGGCCAAGTTCAAAGATACAGTAGAAAAGATCATCGGCGAACCCATAGAAATACCAGCTAAGCTGCAAGCCTTCATGCAGGGAAAAAAGCAAAGCATCCCGATGTCGAAAACCTTTGCCGACTTCAAATCTTATCTGATGACCCTTAAACCATAAATTGTCATGCCAACTTTATTATTCATTACTGCTGGCGAACTGGTTCCGACAGAAGAGTTAAGCAAGTTCGAACAATTGGCCCATAAATTATGGGAATGGGGCATAGAGGCCGGACAACACATACTGACTGCCGCGATAATCTTCATCGTAGGCCGTTTGCTCATTAGTTTCCTCAACAAATTGGTGGCACGTATTCTGGTGCGCAGGAAAATAGACCCCAGCGTTCAAAGCTTTGTCAAGAGCCTCGTCAGTATTCTATTGACTGTCCTACTCATTGTGACTGTAATCAGCAAACTGGGCATAGAAACCACCTCATTTGCTGCCCTGTTGGCATCGGCCGGTGTAGCGGTAGGTATGGCACTGTCCGGTAATTTGCAGAACTTCGCCGGAGGCCTTATCGTTTTGCTGTTCCGTCCATACAAGGTGGGCGACGTTATCGAAAGCCAAGACGAAACAGGTACCGTACGGGAGATTCAGATATTTCACACGATTCTGACCACATTCGACAATAAAGTGATTTATATTCCTAATGGAGCTTTAAGTAGCGGGACAGTCATCAACTACAGCCGCGAAGAACTCCGCCGGGTGGACTGGATCATCGGTGTGGAATATGGGTTAGATTATGAAATGGTAGAAAAAACCGTCCGCGAACTGTTGGCCACAGACTCACGCATTCTTGACAAGCCGGCCCCATTCGTGGCTCTTCATGCCTTGGCCGACAGCAGCGTAAACATCGCCATCCGCGTATGGGTCAAAAATACCGACTACTGGGATGTCTACTTCGAAATGAACAAACGTATTTATGCCGAGTTCAATAAGAAAGGCATTGGATTTCCCTTCCCGCAACTTACCGTTCACCAAGTACAAGACTGATTCTCATTACTTCGTCCAAAGGTTGCCTGAAGAAAAATCTGTCAGGCAGCCTTTATTTTTTACTTTAATCTCTTCAACTTCTCAAATGAAATGCTTTTCTTTGCAAGAAAAAAGCCTATGTTCCTACCTACCATGACAGATGCAGAAATCAAGCAAGAAGCCCGAAAGGACTTCTTCGAATTGTCAACCAAAGTCAAAATCGCCTTACAGCGTTTTTCCAAGCTGCATGTCGACTTAGTGAACTATAGCGGTATCAAACATAACGATGCCCCTTTTAGTTTGCTATCACAGTCCGTGGAAAACCTCCAATGGCCGACCCGGCGACGCAACTTATGGCGCACTCATTTTCGCTTCAACAATAAGCTCAACAAGGAACTCTTTATCGAATATTACCTGTATACCCAGATCCACCGGGAAGTAGGCAACGAATACATTTTCTTGAGCAGCCTCAACCAACCCATTGCAGAAAGGTTTACCAAACATTTCATCGACCGTTACAAAGAGCGCCACCTGATTCCACACGGCATCGACGTAGGCGCCACCCCCATACCGCTGTATTTCCAGATACAAAATAAAGACAGCTTCGTGGGGAATTATTACAAACCATCCGCCATAGGCATCACGGAAGGGAAGAATAAACGATTTTGGATAGCCCAGGAAGGCATCTACGTGACTGACTATATCGAGGGCATGCTAACCTACATCACCTTTATGGATAAAGACGATTTGTCTTCCCTCAAAGAACAGGTTTACGAAGAAGAAATCGTTTGGCGCCAAGTAAAAATCCTCACCAGCGACAAGACTGACGACACGGAACGTTCGCACGCTGCCTACGAACTGGCCTACAACCCCAAAATGGGAGCCATATTGGAACGCTTTGCCAAGCGGAATATAGCCGACGACGAAAATGGAGAAAAACAAAAGCTACTACGTGTGGTCAGAGAACAGATGAAAGTGCAAGCCCAACTAATCGAAAAAACCAAAGAAGAAGTGAAGCGCCTCGAAAAAGAAGCACTGAGAAGAAACCGCGTATCCGGTTCACTTGACACAACCCCCTTTGTAAAGGATAGCATCGACATCAAGCCCTATCATCTTCCTCCCGGTGTCGAACCCATTAAAAAGCCGGAAAAACCTTTCTAAAGACACCCATTAGTCAGGTTAACATTTACCTTTATAAAGGAATATAAGTGCGAAGGTTCACGAATATATATGAAAGGACCCACGCACCTATATTCATCGAGCCACGAATATATAAGAAATTTTGGCAGTATACAACTGACATAATGTCACATGTCCGTATAAACGGGAATTTAAACAAAACACCAATTACACAAATCAATAATTAACCAGACGACAGGGTTGCCCTTCCGGGTTTCCGTGATGAATTGTCGTCATTTTTAACTATAGATTTCGGATTCATTCCACCCCCTTTCAGAATGCCTTCTGAGCAGGGTACTGGAAGGTTACTAACATTCCCCCTCTATGTTACTAACATTCGGCGTCCATGGTAGTAACCATGTTTTGGCCGGATTACTTCCTATAGCATGTTTTGTAAAATGATTTCGGATACAGAATAACAAAAGAAAAAACGCCGGATATTTACTTAAAATAAAAAAGACCGCCAAGTGTGGAAGCCACCTAACAGTCTCAAATCTTATTGGTAGCGGGACCGGGGATTGAACCCGGGACCTCATGATTATGAATCATGCGCTCTAACCAGCTGAGCTATCCCGCCATCATTTTCGCGATTGCGGGTGCAAAGATACGGTTTTTCTTTGAACTACCAAAAGAATATGAACTTTTCTTTCATTTTTTCTTTGAGCCCCCTGAAAGCACTTATTTCCCCTAAAATTATTTGCAATGCATTAAACATTCAGATTCAGCGGGTTATAACCATACAACCATATATTATCTATAAAAATATATCAAGTTCTTTTGTTATTAGGAAGAAAGTACCTATCTTGGCCACCCGATAGAATAGGAAAACTATGGAAAGACAAAAAATACATTTACAATACTCCCTCAATGCAACTTCAAAGACACTTCTTTGGAATGCAATCAGTACACCCAGCGGATTGGAAGAGTGGTTCGCCGACAAAGTGCAGTCGGATGATAAAACCGTTATTTTCACGTGGGGGAAAACAGAGACAAGGACAGCATCCATCATTGGCATGAGAGCCTATTCTTTCATCCGTTTCCGTTGGCAGGACGGAGAAAATGAAAGGGAATATTTCGAATTCAAAATGACGAACAGCGAGTTGACGAATGATTTCACGCTGGAAATCATCGACTTTGCCAATGCAGACGAAGTCGAAGATGCCTGTGACTTATGGAATTCTCAAGTAGAGACTTTACGCCGGAAATGCGGATTTTAGTTAACTTTCATGGAAAAATTTCCCGCACTCCCTTTTTTATACTACTTTTGTGCTCTCATTGCATGAAACGAGTAAAATGCTGCGGATAAAAAAGTTAGATATATTTATTCTGAAAAGTTTTTGCTGGCTCTTTGCGGGCACCTTTTTCATCTGTCTGTTCATCTTCATGATGCAGTTCTTATGGAGATATGTAGATGAAATGGTGGGTAAAGGGCTGGAGATGAGCGTACTTGCCCAATTTTTCTTCTATTCGGCCCTCACACTGGTACCTGTTTCATTGCCACTGGCCATTCTACTGGCGGCATTGATTACTTTCGGTAATTTCGGTGAGCGTTTTGAACTGTTGGCCATGAAAGCCGCAGGTATCTCTTTGATAAAAATCATGCGCCCACTCATCATCTTCATCTTATTCGTATGCGGCGTTTCATTCTATTTTCAAAATGTCATCGGGCCTAAGGCACAAACCAAGCTATGGACGCTGTTGATTTCCATGCGCCAAAAGTCACCCGAGCTGGACATTCCGGAAGGTGTATTTTACGATGAGATAGATGGTTACAACCTGTACGTCAAGAAGAAAGACCGCGAGACAGGTATGCTATACGACGTACTGATTTATAATTTCGAAAAAGGATTCGAGAACGCACAAATCATCAAGTCGGACTCCGGACGCCTGGAAATGACAGCCGACAAGCAGCACCTCTATCTGCATCTTTATAGCGGCGAACAATTTGAAAACCTGAAGTCGCAAAACACCAGACAGAAAAACGTACCCTACCGCCGGGAGACTTTCCGAGAGAAACATGCCATCATCGAATTCGACTCTGATTTCAATATGGCCGACGAAGGAATCATGAGCGGGCAATCGAAAAGTAAAGACATGGCTAAGCTACAGGCCGACATTGACTCCATGTCGGTACGCAATGACAGTATCGGTCGTTCTTACTACAAGGAAGCCATGTCGGGCACTTACTCCGTCACCTCGTCGCTGACCAAGGCCGATACCACTAAAATAGAAGAAGCGAATCTGGCTTATTTTAATGTAGACAGCTTATATGACGTACAAACATTGGCTGAAAAAGAACAGATTATCAAAACTGCCGTAAACAGAGCGGAAAGTTCAGCCAGCGATTGGAACTTTAAGAGCCTGAACATATCTATGACAGACACCAATCTGCGTAGCCACATGACAGCCTGGCACGAAAAGCTGACCTTATCGCTGGCCTGCCTCATCTTTTTCTTCATCGGAGCACCGTTGGGAGGTATCATCCGTAAAGGAGGACTGGGTATGCCGGTGGTCGTGTCTGTCATCATATTTATCATCTATTACATCATCAATAATACGGGTTTCAAAATGGCACGCGACGGTAAGTGGATTGTCTGGATGGGTATGTGGACCAGTACCGCCGTACTGGCACCGCTCGGCGCCTTCCTTACTTACAAGTCGAACAATGACTCGGTGGTACTGAATGCCGATGCCTATATCAGTTGGCTGAAGAAGATTATCGGTATACGCAGTGTACGCCACCTGTTCCGCAAGGAAGTCATTATTCACGACCCCGATTATGACCGTCTGCCGGGCGACTTGCAAGCCTTGTCGGAAGATTGCCGCCGCTACATGGAACAGAAGAAGTTGAAGCGAGCCCCCAATTACTTCAAGCTTTGGATGACCGACTCACAAGACGAGGAGGTGGAACACATCCATGCACGCCTGGAGCAACTGGTAGAAGAGATGTCCAACACCAAGTCGATTGCCCTGCTAACGGTATTGAACAACTATCCCATTATCCCGACCCGGGCACATACCCGTCCGTTCCGCAATTATTGGCTGAACCTGGCCTGCGGTATCCTGTTTCCCGTGGGATTGTTCTTGTATTTCCGCATCTGGAGTTTCCGGCTCCGTCTGCAGAAAGACTTGGAACGCATCATCAAGACCAACCAGGATGTCCTGACGGTGATAGAAAGAGATCGAAACATAAACAATATATAGGAGACAATATGGAGAATGTAAAACTGAATACCATCGAAGAAGCCATTGAGGACTTTAAAGCCGGCAACTTCGTGATTGTGGTAGACGACGAAGATCGCGAGAATGAAGGCGACCTGATTATCGCCGCCGAGAAGATTACTCCTGAAAAAGTGAACTTCATGCTGAAGCATGCCCGTGGAGTGCTGTGCGCACCCATCACCGTGTCACGCTGCAAGGAACTGGACTTGCCTCACCAGGTGCTAGACAACACTTCCGTACTGGGCACTCCTTTTACCGTGACCATCGACAAGCTAGAAGGGTGCACAACCGGCGTATCGGCTGCCGACCGTGCCGCAACCATCCAAGCTTTAGCCGATCCGGCTTCCACACCGGCTACCTTCGGTCGTCCGGGACACATCAATCCGCTCTATGCACAAGAGAAAGGCGTATTGCGCCGGGCCGGACACACAGAAGCTACCATCGACTTATGCCGGTTGGCCGGACTCTACCCTGCCGGTGCGCTGATGGAAGTGATGAACGATGACGGCACCATGGCCCGTCTGCCCGAATTGCGAAAGATGGCTGACGAATACAACCTGAAACTTATCTCTATCCACGACCTGATTGCCTACCGACTGAAACAGGAATCTATCGTAGAAAAGGGGGTAGAAGTACACATGCCTACCGAACACGGCGACTTCCGCCTCATTGCCTTCCGGCAGAAATCGAACGGACTGGAGCACGTGGCCTTGTTCAAAGGTACCTGGGCACCCGATGAACCGATTCTGGTACGTGTACATTCCTCGTGTGCCACGGGCGACATCTTCGGCTCCATGCGTTGTGATTGCGGCGAACAACTGCACAAGGCTATGGAAATGATTGAACAAGCCGGCAAAGGGGTGGTTGTCTACCTGAACCAAGAAGGCCGAGGCATCGGACTGATGGAGAAGATGAAAGCCTACAAACTGCAAGAAGACGGCATGGACACCGTAGACGCCAACATCTGCTTAGGACATTTGGCTGATGAACGCGACTATGGCGTAGGTGCCCAAATCCTTCGCGAACTGGGAGTACACAAGATGCGCCTGCTCACCAATAATCCGGTCAAACGCGTCGGCCTCGAAGCTTACGGACTGGAGATTATCGAGAATGTCCCCATCGAGACTACACCCAATCCTTACAACGAACGCTACCTGCGAACGAAGAAGGAACGCATGGGACACACGCTGCACTTCAACAAGTAGTCGACACAAAGATAAACCGTAAATAATAAATTGTAAATAATAAAAAGATGAACCAATTATCCGATCGTTTGAACAGCCTGTCGCCTTCTGCGACATTGGCCATGTCCCAAAAGAGCGCTGAACTGAAAGCGCAGGGCGTGGATGTAATTAACTTGAGTGTCGGTGAACCCGATTTCAATACCCCTGACCACATTAAAGAGGCAGCGAAAAAGGCGATCGACGAAAACTATTCCCGCTACTCTCCGGTAGCCGGCTATCCGGCCTTGCGCAATGCCATCGTAGAGAAACTGAAAAAGGAGAATGGTTTGGAATATACGGCCGCTCAGATATCCTGTGCCAACGGTGCCAAGCAGTCGGTATGCAATACGATTCTGGTGCTGGTCAATCCCGGTGACGAAGTCATCGTACCCGCTCCCTACTGGGTGAGCTATCCCGAAATGGTGAAACTGGCCGAAGGCAAACCCGTCATTGTGACCGCCGGCATCGAACAGGACTTCAAGATGACACCCGAACAACTGGAAGCAGCCATTACACCGAAGACCAAAGCACTGATACTCTGTTCGCCCTCCAATCCTACGGGTTCGGTCTACAGCGCCGAAGAGTTGGCCGCACTGGCAACCGTATTGGAACGCCATCCGCAAGTCATCGTCATTGCCGACGAAATCTACGAACACATCAACTACATCGGAAGCCATCACAGCATCGCCCAGATTCCTTCGATGAAGGAACGCACCGTCATCGTCAACGGCGTGTCCAAGGCATATGCCATGACCGGATGGCGCATCGGCTTCATTGCCGGTCCCGAATGGGTGGTCAAGGCAGTGAACAAGCTGCAAGGACAGTACACCTCAGGCCCCTGCTCCGTATCGCAAAAGGCTGCCGAAGCGGCTTACACCGGCACACAAGCTCCGGTAGAAGAAATGCGCCAGGCTTTCCAACGCCGTCGCGACCTCATCGTGAAGCTGGCCAAAGAAGTACCGGGCTTCGAAGTAAACGTGCCCGAAGGTGCCTTCTACCTCTTCCCCAAGTGTAGTTCGTTCTTCGGAAAGTCGGCCGGCGAACGGGTCATCAACAATGCTGACGACCTGGCCATGTACTTGCTCGAAGTAGGCCACGTGGCCTGCGTAGGCGGTACCTCATTCGGTGCTCCCGAGTGCATCCGCATGAGCTATGCCACCAGCGATGAGAACATCATCGAGGCCATCCGCCGCATCAAGGAAGCATTGGCCGCTTTGAAGTAATTACCGAAAAATCTCTCTCATAGCACTTGCCCCTTTGGCGGTTTGCCCTCTTCTACAGGAGGACACCGCCAAGGGGGATTCTTTTGCTGACGGCACTCAGTTAGTTGACAAGTTGACGAGTTAACAAGACTACAAGGTCGAATGCCTCGTTGCCTCGTCCACTCGTCAACTTGTCAACTTGTCCACTCGTCAACGAGAATGGTAAGCGACCAGCCCCTTCATAGGCGTAGAGGTGATGAGTCCTAAACGAATGCCCAGTTCATCGGCAGCCTGCCGCAGCACCTCCCGATAGTGCCAAGCCACAGAGCCGGTGAAACTGACCTCATAGCGGGAGTAGTCCGTGTATTGCATGACGTTGCGTTGCAAGAAAGCCCGGAAGCTATTCAGCACCAGGCGATGGAAGCAAGGCTCGTGCAGATGCTCTGCCAAGAAAGGGGACAGACTGGCCAGGAAACGATTGGGGAAAGGACGCCGATAGACCCGTTCGATGATGTCGGCAGGCGTCAGCCGGTATTGCTGCAAGAACTTTTCCTTCCACTCGGACGGAGTCTGGTTCTTCAGAATATCGCCTACCAGCAACTTTCCCAGACAGGCCCCGCTGCCTTCATCCCCCAGGATAAAGCCCAAGGGTGATACATTTTCCACCAGCTTCTCCCCATCGTACAAACAAGAGTTGGAACCCGTCCCCAGGATGCAGGCAATGCCCGCCCGATGGCCACACAAGCCCCGGGCAGCAGCCAACATATCGGTACAGACTTCGACCTTTCCCTTGGGTTGCAACTGACTGGACAGGGCACGCCGGACTACCTCTACGCAATCGGGCAGCGCACACCCTGCGCCATAGAAACAAATGGCATCCGGCCGCTCCTCTCCCAACTGGGGAAGGAGGGACACAACCAATTCGTTCACAATATCTTCTTCCTGCTGATAAACGGGATTGATACCTTTCGTCTGCATCTCCCGTACGGGTCTGCCATCTTCCAACAGACACCAATCGGTCTTCGTCGACCCGCTATCTGCCAGGAGCAGCAAGTGCGGAGTACATATTCTGTCTTTCATTCTATCTAAGTGAGCGGTTAAGTGAGGCAAAAATAGTGATTTTTGAACGCTTTCTACTATATGGAGAAAGAAATCACTACCTTTGCAGGGTAAATACAGTAAAACAAGTAATCCCATTATGATAGCCATAGAAGGACTTTCGGTAGAATTTAACGCTACTCCGTTATTCGAAGACGTCAGTTATGTCATTAATAAAAAAGACCGCATCGCTCTGGTAGGCAAGAACGGTGCAGGCAAGTCGACCATGCTGAAGATATTGGCCGGGCTGCAACAACCCACGAAAGGCACCGTATCCATGCCGCGTGACTGTACCATAGGCTACTTGCCGCAGGTGATGAAACTGGCTGATAGCCGCACGGTGATGCAGGAAGCTGAATTGGCTTTTGAACACATACACGAACTTCAGGCCGACCTGGACCGGATGAACCGGGAGCTGAGTGAGCGTACGGATTATGAATCAGAAGAATATCAGAAACTCATCGAACGCTTCACTCACGAGAACGACCGCTTCCTCCTGATGGGTGGTACCAACTATCAAGCCGAGATAGAACGTACGTTGCAAGGGTTAGGATTCAGCCGCACCGACTTCGACCGCCCGACTTCGGAGTTCTCCGGAGGATGGCGCATGCGTATCGAATTGGCCAAACTACTGTTGCAAAAGCCCGACGTGCTGCTGCTGGACGAGCCGACCAACCACCTCGACATCGAGAGTATACAGTGGTTGGAGCAGTTCCTTGCCACAAGGGCCAATGCCGTCGTGTTGGTCAGCCACGACCGCGCTTTCCTGAACAACGTCACGACCCGCACCATCGAAATATCCTGCGGACACATCTACGATTACAAGGTGAAATATGACGAGTTTGTCAAGCTGCGCAAGGAGCGCCGCGAACAACAGCTCCGCGCTTATGAAAACCAGCAGAAGCAAATAGAAGACACCGAGGCCTTCATCGAACGCTTCCGCTACAAGGCCACTAAAGCCGTGCAGGTACAAAGCCGCATTAAACAACTGGCCAAGATAGAGCGTATCGAAGTAGATGAAGAAGATAACTCGGCCTTGCGCCTGAAGTTTACCTGCTCCAGCCGAAGCGGCAACTATCCGGTCATCTGTGAAGACGTAGCCAAAGCTTACGGTGAGCATGTCATCTTCCACGATGTCAACCTCACAATTCATCGGGGTGAAAAGGTGGCCTTCGTAGGCAAAAACGGAGAAGGAAAGTCCACCTTAGTGAAATGTATCATGGGAGAAATCACCGACTATACCGGCCGACTCACGTTAGGACACAACGTGCAGATAGGTTACTTTGCCCAGAATCAAGCCCAACTGTTGGACGAGAACCTAACGGTATTCGACACCATCGACCGTGTGGCTGTAGGTGATATCCGTACCAAGATACGCGACATATTGGGAGCTTTCATGTTTGGTGGCGAAGCTTCAGAAAAGAAGGTGAAAGTACTAAGTGGCGGTGAACGTACCCGTCTGGCCATGATTAAGCTACTATTGGAACCGGTGAACTTCCTCATCCTCGACGAGCCGACCAACCACTTGGACATGCGCTCCAAAGATGTGCTGAAAGAAGCCATCCGCGACTTCGACGGTACGGTTATTATAGTGAGCCACGACCGTGACTTCCTGGATGGGCTGGCCACAAAGGTCTATGAGTTTGGCGGCGGTCAAGTGAAAGAACACTTGGGCGGTATCTATGATTTTCTCCAAAAGAAACAGATTGACAATCTGAACGAATTGCAGAAATCTCCGGGACTCAGTGCTTCCCCCACCGTAACCAACGAAACGCCCAAAGAATCTTCGGGCCGCCTCAGCTATGAAGAACAAAAGGAATTGAACAAACGACTGAAGAAACTGGAGCGTCGCGTGGCTGATTGCGAAAAAGAAATAGAGCAGACCGAAGCGGCCATTGCCATCTTGGAGCAAAAGATGACTACGCCCGAAGGTGCTGCCGATGTGTCACTTTACGAACAGCATGGTAAACTGAAAGCACAGTTGGACAAAACTATGGAGGAATGGGAAACAGCTTCGACGGAATGGGAATCCATGAAAGAGAAGTAAATGTGTTCGCGTTTCGATGCGTTGCCAGACATTTTTTATAAATAAGGTGAAAGTATGTAATACCCTGTAGTATAAACCGCTACTTTTGCGCCCTAAAGATATTCTAATACATATATATAATATGATGAACTTAAAGAATTACCTCACTGTTGCAGCCGCATGTCTCGCACTGGCATCCTGCAACACAGGCAAGCAATCGGCCGGACTGACTACCGGTATCGACCTTGCCAACCTCGACACGACAGCCCAACCGGGTACCGACTTCTATCAGTACGCTTGCGGCGGCTGGATGGTGAACCATCCGCTGACCGATGAGTATTCACAGTATGGTTCGTTCACCATCCTTGCTGAAAACAACCGCAAGCAGATACAAGGTCTCATTGAAGAACTAAGCGCCCAGCAACACGAAGCCGGAAGTGTAGCACAAAAGGTAGGCACCCTCTACAAAGTTGCGATGGATAGTGTAAAATTGAACCAAGAAGGCATTGCACCTATCAAAGCCGAACTGGAAGAAATCGCCGCACTGAAAGACAAAAAAGAGGTGTATGCCTTACTGGGCTCGCTGGAACGCAGAGGTATCACCAGCTATCTGGGTACAGGCGTAGGAGCCGACCAACTGAATAGTGATATAAACGCCGTTTATACCGGACAAGCCGGACTGAGCATGGGCGAACGCGACTATTATCTGGCAACGGATGAAGCTACCACAAAAATACGCGAAGCCTTCAAAGTGCATGTAGTGAAGATGTACCAACTGGCCGGCTTCGATGAAGCTACCGCCCAGAAAGGACGCGACATCGTGATGGACGTGGAGACTCGCCTTGCCCAGGCTTTCCGCAGCATGGTAGAACTGCGCGACCCACACGCCAACTATAACAAAATGGACATGGACCAGGTGAAAAAACAATATGCCACCTTCAACTGGGATGCTTACCTCACCAATCTGGGCCTGAAGAACGTACAGGAAATCATCGTGCAACAACCGGAAGCTTTGGCCGAAGCCGCCAAGATTCTGGATACCCTGCCTGCCGACCAACAGGCACTCTACCTGCAATGGAAACTCATCGACCATGCCGCTTCTTTCCTGAGTGACAACATCGTGGAGCAAAACTTCGACTTCTACGGTCGCACCATGTCCGGTTCTAAGGAAATGCAACCGCGCTGGAAACGTTCCGTATCTACCGTGAGCGGTGTACTAGGTGAAGCCGTAGGACAAATGTATGTAGAAAAATACTTCCCGGCTGCTGCCAAGGAACGTATGGTTACATTAGTAAAGAACTTGCAAACCGCTTTGGGCGAACGCATCCAGAACTTGACTTGGATGGGCGACTCTACCAAAGCCAAGGCAATGGAAAAACTGGCTACCTTCCACGTCAAGATAGGCTATCCCGACAAATGGAAAGACTACTCTACGTTGGAGATTAAAGATGATTCTTACTACGCCAACATCGAACGCGCCACGGTATGGGCAAGCGACGAACAGATGGCCAAGGCCGGTAAACCGGTGGACAAAGAAGAGTGGCTCATGACTCCACAAACCGTCAACGCTTATTACAACCCGACTACCAACGAAATCTGTTTCCCTGCAGGTATTCTGCAACCGCCTTTCTTCGACATGAATGCCGATGATGCCTTCAACTACGGAGCCATTGGTGTAGTCATTGGTCACGAAATGACGCACGGCTTTGACGACCAAGGACGCCAATACGACAAAGAAGGCAATCTGAAAGACTGGTGGACAGCCGAAGATGCCGAGCGCTTCAACGAACGCGCCCAGGTAATGGTGAACTTCTTCGACAGTATCCAAGTAGCTCCGGGCGTACATGCCAACGGTAAACAAACTCTGGGTGAAAACATTGCTGATTATGGTGGCCTGCAAGTAGCTTACCAAGCCTTCAAGAAGGCGACCGCTACCCAGCCACTGCCTACAGTAGATGGCCTGACGCCCGAACAACGCTTCTTCCTGGCCTATGCCGGTGTATGGGCCAACAACATCCGTCCTGAATATGTACTTTATTTGACCAAGATGGACGTACATTCTCTAGGCGAATGGCGTGTGAACGGTGCTTTGCCACAAATCGATGCGTGGTACGAGGCATTCCACATCACCGAGAACGATCCGATGTATCTGCCGAAAGAGGAACGAGTTTCCATCTGGTAATAAACTACTTAGCATAACATAAAGAAGTCTTCAAGCGGTTCCTTCATTCGCTTGAAGACTTTTTTATTTTTGCCCAAAAACAATGAGTTTTTTACATTTAAAGAGCCGACCATTTTCTTTAAATGAAAAAGCCTTTCCCTTTAAATGAGAACGCATTTCACATTTAAAGAGAACGAACATTGCACCGCTTACAGAATTTATACCTAAAATCTTGTTTCTGAATGCACGAGTAAACCAACTAAATTTGTAACTTTGCAAAGTTATTATTCACATTATGCATTCTTTTAAAATACGATAGTCATGACGGAAGCAAAAAGAATCAAAACAGCATTGGTATCCGTTTACCATAAAGACGGACTGGAGGAACTCATCACCAAACTACATGAAGAAGGTGTGTCTTTCCTCTCCACCGGAGGAACCCGGCAATTTATCGAAGGGTTGGGCTTTCCCTGCCAAGCCGTAGAGGAACTGACCACGTACCCCTCCATACTGGGAGGAAGAGTGAAGACGCTGCACCCCAAAGTGTTCGGCGGTATACTGTGCCGGCGCGACGTGGAGCAAGACCGTCAACAGACCGAAAAGTATGGCATACCGGAAATAGATCTGGTGGTGGTAGACCTCTACCCCTTTGAAGCAACCGTAGCCAGCGGAGCAACGGAAGCGGAAATCATTGAAAAGATAGACATCGGCGGCATCTCACTGATACGCGCCGCAGCTAAAAACTACAAGGACGTAGCCATCGTGGCCTCACGGGCCGGATATGCCAGCCTACGCGACATGCTGATGGAACACGGAGCCACCACTACTCTGGACGAACGAAGAGCACTGGCACGCGAAGCCTTCGCCGTGACCTCGCGCTACGACACAGCCATCTTCAACTACTTCGACGGTGGACAGGGAAGCGACTTCCGCTGTGCCACACAGGGCAGAAAGACACTGCGCTACGGCGAGAACCCACACCAACAAGGCACCTTCTACGGAAATCTGGAGGAAATGTTCGACCAGATACACGGCAAGGAAATCTCCTACAACAATCTACTGGACATAGCCGCCGCCGTGGACCTGATAGACGAATTCGAAGGACAGACGGCTTTCGCCATCCTCAAGCACAACAACGCATGCGGACTAGCTGTACGCTCCACCCTGCTACAAGCTTGGCAGGACGCACTGGCAGGCGACCCGGTGTCGGCCTTCGGCGGAGTGCTGGTAACTAACGCAGTGGTGGACAAAGAAACCGCAGAAGCCATCAACCAGATATTCTTTGAGGTAATCATCGCACCGGACTATGACGTGGATGCCCTCGAGGTGCTGGGACAGAAGAAAAACCGCATTATCCTGGTGCGCAAACCGGCTGCAAGACCCGTCCGTCAGTTCCGCTCGCTGCTAAACGGAGTACTGGCACAGGACCGCGACACGAAGATAGAGACTCCCCAAGACCTGAAAACGGTGACACGGCGCGAGCCTACACCCGCCGAAGTGGAAGATATGCTCTTTGCCAACCGCATCGTGAAGAACAGCAAGAGCAACGCCATTGTACTAGCACGTGGCGGACAGCTGTTAGCCAGCGGCGTAGGACAGACCAGCCGCGTGGACGCATTGCGACAAGCCATCGAGAAAGCACGTTCCTTCGGCTTCGACCTACAGGGAGCCGTCATGGCCAGTGACGCCTTCTTCCCCTTCCCCGACTGCGTGGAGATAGCCCACGAAGCAGGCATCACGGCCGTCATACAGCCGGGAGGAAGCATCAAGGACCAGTTGAGCTTCGACTACTGCAACGAGCACGACATGGCCATGGTTACCACGGGATTCAGACATTTTAAACACTAAAAAAAGAATTTACCATTTACTATTTAACAATTTACGATTTACTTTTGTACTTGGCAAATTGTTAAATAGTAAATTAGTAAATGGTTAAATCGTAAATAAACAAGATGGGCTTTTTCTCTTTTACTCAAGAAATAGCAATGGATCTGGGTACGGCCAACACCATCATTACTTCAGGAGGGAAAATCGTAGTGGACGAACCTTCGGTGGTGGCACTAGACCGACGCACGGACAAAATGATAGCCGTGGGCGAAAAGGCGAAAATGATGCACGAGAAGACACACGAAAACATACGCACCATCCGCCCCTTGCGCGACGGAGTGATAGCTGACTTCTATGCCTGCGAGCAGATGATGCGCGGACTCATCAAAATGGTGGGAAAAGGACATCGTCTCTTCTCACCATCGCTGCGCATGGTCATCGGAGTGCCTTCAGGCAGCACGGAAGTGGAACTGAGAGCCGTACGCGACTCAGCCGAACATGCCGGCGGACGCGATGTTTATCTCATCTTTGAACCCATGGCAGCAGCCATCGGCATCGGCATCGATGTAGAAGCACCTGAAGGAAACATGATCGTAGACATAGGCGGAGGGTCGACAGAGATAGCAGTCATATCGCTAGGAGGCATCGTGAGCAACAACTCCATACGTATCGCCGGTGATGACCTCACCGCAGACATACAGGACTACATGAGCCGCCAGCACAACGTGAAAGTGAGCGAACGAATGGCCGAACGAATCAAAATCAACGTGGGGGCAGCACTAACGGAACTGGGAGAGGATGCGCCCGAAGACTTTATCGTGCACGGCCCTAATCGCATCACGGCACTGCCCATGGAAGTGCCGGTGTGCTACCAGGAAGTGGCACACTGCTTGGAGAAATCGATATCGAAAATCGAGACAGCCATTCTCTCGGCACTGGAGAACACCCCACCGGAGCTATATGCTGACATCGTACATAACGGCATCTACCTAGCCGGAGGCGGCGCCCTGTTGCGCGGACTGGACAAACGGCTGACGGACAAAATTAACATCCCCTTCCACATCGCCGAAGACCCGTTGCACGCTGTGGCCAAGGGTACAGGCGTGGCGCTGAAGAACGTGGGAAGGTTCTCGTTCCTGATGCGATGAAACACCTGCTTGACTTCTTACTGCGCTACCGCAACGTGTGGCTCTTCGTGGCGCTGGAGATGGTCAGCCTCGTGCTACTGGTGCAGGCGAACAGCTATCAGCAGAGCGTGTGGCTTACCTCGGCAGGTGCTATAGCGGGACATATTAGCGAATTGACAGGAAGCTGGAGGACGTACTTGCACCTGCGCCAAACCAACGAGCAGCTACTAGAACGAAACCTGTGGCTAGAACAGCGGATTGCCAGCCTAGAAAATGCGCTACAGGCCACGGCCATAGACTCGACGGCACTGAAAGGTCTGCTGACAGACAGCCTGACGAACTTTGAAAGCCTGCCGGCACGGGTGATAAGTAACAGCGTAAATCGCAAGGACAACTACATCACCCTAAAGGGAGGCACCCGCGAAGGCATACGCCCCGACATGGGTGTAGTAGATGGACAAGGCATAGTAGGCATTGTCTGTAAGGCATCAGCACACTATGCATTGGTAATACCGGTGCTCAACAGTAAGTCCAACATCAGCTGCAAGTTACAAGCAAGCGGATATTTCGGCTACCTCACCTGGGAAGGTGGAGACCCCCGATATGCTTGGCTGAAAGACTTGCCCCGGCATGCTGAGTTCGACCTAGGCGACACCATAGTGACCAGCGGATACTCCGCCGTATTTCCCGAAGGGATGATGGTAGGAACCGTGGACGACTTGGTGGATGCCAACGACGGACTGTCCTACCAGTTGAAGGTCAAGTTGGCTACTGACTTCAGCAAGTTGAACGAAGTAAGAGTCATCGCACGCACAGGACAGGAGGAAATGGAACAATTGATAATTGATAACTGATAGTTATTAATTATCAATTAAATGATAGAAGAATAAATATAATAATAGAATCAGTTACTTAATTATCAATTGTCAATTGTCAATTATAAATTAACAAGGCTGGCTTGCTTCGCTGGCATAGTGCTGCTACAGGCACTAATACTGAACCAACTGCACATCGGGGGGATAGCTACGCCTTTCGTTTACATCGTACTAACGTTGAAAGCCCCCTCGGATCGAGGTACGGCACCTCTTATGCTAGAGGCCTTTATCGCTGGACTGGCCATCGACATACTATCCAATTCGCCAGGGATGAACGCTGCAGCTACTGTAGCATTGGCCTTCGCACGGGGAACACTATTAAAGCTATTCATGGGACGAGATATGCAAGAGGCCTTCATACCGGGAGCAAAAACCATGGGATGGCAAGCGTTCCTGAAATATGCCACAGGCAGCATCCTGCTACATCACGCCCTGCTCCTGTCGCTGGAGTATGCTTCATTGGCACACCCAATCACCTGGCTGGGACGAATATTGGCATGCACGGCATGCACACTACTATGCCTAACCGCTGTGGAGAAAATGACCTATCGATAAAGCCATGGACTATACCTTCGAGAAACGGAAATATGTCATCGCGGGAAGCATCATACTGGTAGTGCTGGTGTACATCGCCCGTCTATTCGACTTGCAAATCCTTTCGGACCAATACAAGCGCTACGCCGACAATAATGCCTTCCTAAACGAAATACAATATCCCTCACGCGGAACTATCTACGACCGGAACGACCGTCTGTTGGTATTCAACCAACCGGCCTATGACATCGTATTTGTACCCCGCGAAGTGGAACAGCTGGACACACTCGACTTCTGCCACTCACTAGGGATCACTCGCGACGTTTTCGATCGGCGCATGGAAGAGGTGAAGAATCGGCGGAAGAACCCCGGATACTCCCGTTACACACCACAAGTGTTCATGACACAGCTTTCGGCAGGTGAGTGTGGCATCTTCCGTGAGAACCTGTTTAAGTATCCGGGATTCGCCGTGCAACGACGCACTATCAGACAGTATGCTTACGACGCAGCCGGACACATCCTGGGAGACATCGGCGAGGTGTCGCCCAAGGACATCGAAAAGGACAATTACTACCTGCAAGGAGACTACATCGGCAAACAAGGGGTAGAACGGGCATATGAAACGGACCTGCGTGGCGAGAAAGGAGTAGCCGTACTACTGCGTGATGCCCACGGACGCATCCAAGGACGGTACAAGGACGGAGAGCTGGATCAGGCACCCGTACCGGGAAAAAACCTGAAACTGAGCATTGACATCGACCTACAACGGCTGGGTGAACGACTCATGCAGAACAAGATAGGAGCCATCGTGGCCATCGAACCCGCCACGGGCGAAATACTCTGTCTGGTTTCGTCGCCGACATTCAACCCACAGCTGATGAGTGGACGGGGACGGGGCAAGAACCACCAACTCCTAGAAAAAGACCCGCGCAAACCACTGCTCAACCGTGCCATCATGGGAACGTATCCACCAGGCTCGACATTCAAGACCACCCAAGGACTAATTTTTCTGAAAGAAGACATTATCCAGGAGAGCACTTCCTTCCCTTGTTCGCACGGCTTCATCCATCGCGGATTACGAGTGGGCTGCCATGGACATGCCTCACCCTTGCCACTGATTCCAGCCATCGCAACCTCATGCAACGCTTACTTCTGCTGGGGACTTTACAAGATGCTAGGTGACCGGAAATATGGCTCGCCAGGAAAAGCACTGACAGTCTGGAAGGATCACATGGTGGCACAGGGATTCGGCTACCGACTGGGTGTGGACCTACCCGGGGAACGTCCCGGCTTTATCCCCAATGCCGCTTACTATGACCGAGCATACCGGGGTTCGTGGAACGGACTCACCGTCATCAGTATTGCCATCGGCCAAGGAGAAGTATTGGCCACTCCCTTGCAGATTGCCAACCTAGGAGCCACCATCGCCAACCGCGGATACTTCGTCACACCACACATCGTCAAGGAAGTCGAAGGAAAAAAAACCGACAGTCTCTATACCACCCCGAGGACAACAGGTATTGACGAAGCTTACTACGAAGATATCGTCCGAGGAATGCGAGCAGCCGTCACTGGAAGCACCGGGAGCGGGACATGCCGCCTGGTAGGAACCTTGCTGCCCGACGTTGAAGCATGCGGAAAGACCGGTACTGCCCAAAATCCCCACGGTAAGGATCACTCGGTCTTCATGGGTTTCGCACCGATGGATCAGCCTCGCATAGCCATTGCCGTGTATGTGGAAAACGGCGGATGGGGAGCCACTTACGGAGTGCCCATCGGTGCCCTGATGATGGATCAATACTTGCACGGCCACCTCTCACCCACTAATGAGCAGCTGGCTGAAGAATTCAGTAATCGCGTTATCATTTATGGAAATGAGGAGAGATAGCATTTGGAAATCTTTGGATTGGGTCACGGTTTGCCTCTACCTACTGTTGGTAGTGTGCGGATGGTTCAGTGTGTGCGGGGCGAGTTTCGAGTATGCCGATCAGGACTTCTTCGACTTTTCCACCCGCGCCGGCAAGCAATTCGTGTGGATCATCTGTTCATTCGGACTGGGCTTCGTGCTGCTGATGCTCGACGACACTTTCTACGATGCCTTCGCCTACCTGATCTACGTCGGTATGCTACTACTACTACTAATCACTATCTTCATCGCACCGGACACCAAAGGCTCGCATTCATGGCTCATTTTGGGTCCCGTCAGCCTACAGCCGGCCGAGTTTGCCAAGTTTGCCACTGCCTTAACCTTAGCCAAGTACATGAATGCCTACGGCTTTACCATCAAGAACTGGAAGAGCGCGCTCATGCTGGGTCTCTTCATCCTGCTGCCCATGCTACTCATCATCCTGCAACGCGAGACCGGCTCCGCCTTGGTCTACCTAGCCTTCTTCCTGATGCTCTACCGCGAAGGCATGCCGGGTGTCGTACTATTTGCCGGGCTCTGTGCCGTGATCTATTTCGTAGTGGGAATCCGCTTCGGCGACACCCCGTTACCTGGTACCTTGTCAACCGTAGGCCCCTTCGCTGTGCTCATTCTCATCCTCCTCTTCTCTGCAGGGCTGATGCTCTCCAGTGGGAAGCCTCCAAAACCTGTACGCCGAGCCATGGGTATCGCTGCAGGTGCCCTGACAGCAGGATTGCTGGTGTCAAAACTGATCGTGCCCTTTAATGTGGAATGGGTACTGCTGGCCTTGTGCCTGCTACTAACAGGCTATCAACTCTACCTTGCCCTGAGCGAGCGACAGACAGCCTACCTCGTGGGTGCCTTTTTCACTCTCTGTTCCGTCGGCTTCCTCTACTCCAGCGACTACGTGTTCCACCGCGTGCTCGAACCCCACCAGCAGGTACGTATCCAAGTCGTGTTAGGCATGGAGGAAGACCCCACTGGAGCCGGCTATAACGTCAACCAGTCAAAAATAGCCATTGGCTCGGGTGGGCTGACGGGGAAAGGCTTTCTAAATGGGACGCAAACCAAACTGAAGTACGTGCCTGAACAAGATACCGACTTCATCTTCTGCACCGTAGGCGAGGAAGAAGGCTTCTTGGGTTCCACAGCTGTCCTATTACTCTACCTAGGGTTCCTCTTGCGGTTGCTTCAGGTAGCCGAACGTCAACCAACCACCTTCGGACGCGTTTACGGCTACTGCGTGCTTAGCATCTTTTTCTTCCATCTTTTCATCAATGTTGGCATGGTACTAGGATTGACGCCTGTCATCGGCATTCCGCTTCCCTTCTTCAGCTACGGAGGCTCCTCGCTATGGGGCTTTACCCTCCTACTGTTCATCTTTTTGCGCATCGACGCTGCTCGGGGACGGATGCTCCGATAAATGAATACCTATTGCTTGTATGCCAAGCAGCACCGCATCGTTCATCCGCTGTACTACCCGCCAACGGAACGTCGCCGCCGAGTCGGTCTGGAAAGTACCTGCAGGAAAGGCCGTCAAATAGAGGGAACTCAGCCCCTTCCCGCGCCATCGTCCTCTCTCGTCGGCCAACTCCAGGAACAAAGTATCGGTATGTACACTACCCGCGCTGTCAGCAAGCAGAAAGCGGCTCAACTCCACAGACAGGTTACGGTAGGGATAGTCCACCTCGTTGCGCACCTCCAATGCCACCTCATAAGTGCCAGCATGCGCCACCCGACAATCAATCACCAACGTGTCCTCACGCTCCCACCGGCTCTCGGACAAGGTATGAAAGGCCACTCCGCTCGGCTGCCAACTGCACGCACTCAGTAAAAACATAATTAATGAAGAACTAGCTAAATAAAGGATGAAGTCTATACCACTGATAGAACAATTAAAAGTTGTTTTGAACGAAGCTAATAACTTCTGCGCGACGAAATGAAGAGCTGACCGCTTGATATAAAATTCTTCATTCTTCATTTAAATGATCAGGTTTCTTTTTCTTGTTCTTCTTTTTCTTCTTCTTAGCCGGCTTCCCGTCACCTTTACCCTTGCTGCGGTCAAAGCGAGTCACACTTTCCTGCTCCAACAGGTCGGCCGTTCTGCCCGGCACATTCGTTGTGCCTTCACCCAAGCTGTCCGGCTTGATACCCCGTTTGTTCAGGTCGATCACCTCGAAGGCTCGCCGCCCGCTGATAGTCACTAGTCCTGCCGGCTGCACCTTGTCCGTAGAGTAAGTCACGCTGCCCGCCAGAATATCCGCCTTGAAATAATAATACACCGCCTCTTTTGTTTCCAGTGTCAGCTCCTTGCTGGGAAGGCTTTTGCCTGCTTCCACATACGCATCCACTTCGTAATTCAGACAGCATTTCAACTTAGCACATTGTCCGGCCAGTTTTTGTGGATTGAGAGAGATGTCCTGGTAGCGTGCCGTACCTGTCGACACCGACACAAAGCTTGTCATCCACGTAGCACAACAAAGCTCCCGCCCGCAAGGCCCTATGCCCCCGATGCGTCCCGCTTCCTGGCGGGCACCTATCTGCTTCATCTCTATGCGCACTTTGAACACCTCGGCCAGCACTTTGATGAGTTGCCTAAAGTCCACCCGCCCTTCCGCGATGTAGTAAAAGATGGCCTTGCCTCCATCACCCTGATACTCCACATCGCCTATCTTCATGTCCAAGTTCAGGTTGAGAGCTATCTGCCGTGCCCGTATCATCGTATCGTGCTCTCGTCCTTTGGCTTCTTCCCAGCGATCCAGATCATTCTGCCGCGCCTTACGGTAAATGCGCCGGCCCAGTGCATCAGGCTTCAGATTTGCCTTCTTCATCTGCAGAGGTACCAACCTTCCGGTGAGTGTCACCACCCCCACGTCATGTCCCGGCATGGCTTCCACCGCCACGATGTCTCCCTTTTGCAAAGGCAAGCCGTTCGTGTTGCGATAATAACCCTTACGCGTGTTTTTAAACTGCACCTCCACGTAGTCTGTCTCGATACCGCCCGTCGCCCGGGGCACATCAGCCAGCCAGTCGTACGTGTTCAGTTGCCGGTCTTGTTTTCCGCAGCCCCGCCGGCACAATCGACCGCTGCCATTATGTAATACAAAGTCCATCTCATTTACTATTTAGCCATTTACAATTTACTATTATCTCGTAGCTCGTAGCTTATCAACTGTTCTTTATCAGCACCGTCATCTTCAGTATCAAGTCGAAGAAGACCATGCGTGCATTCACGTTCTGTTCGATGTGCGTCTGTGCCAAGGCCAGTTCGTCCATCAGCCCCTGCACATTGCGCTCGCTCACGAAGGGGGCAAAACGAACGGTAAAAGCCTCTTCCGCCGGACTCAGGTAATTTAGCGCCGGCTGGTGCAGATTAGCCACAAAGCTCTCGCGCACCATCCGCCCCGCATACGCCAGGAACGCTTTCTGACCCTCCCGGCCCAGCGAAGCCGCCTGCTCGCTCCACTGCTTCATCTCACGCACACGCCGCGTCCATGCCAAGCGCATCAACGACGTGAAGAGACCCAAGAGCGATGCTTCTGCCCCGTCGGTAGCCAACAACTCCAATGCCCGACCGAAATCGCCTCCCGCCCGCCGAGCCAAGCCGCCGGCCTGTGCCGCATCTACGCCCAGCCGCTCCACCAACGCCCGGCTCAAGTCCTCGTCGTTGATGCGCGGCACCTCCACCCGCTGCATACGGCTCACGATGGTGGGAAGCACTTGCCCCGGTGCATGGCTGGCCAACAGGAACACCGTACCGGCAGGCGGCTCCTCCAGCAGCTTCAGCAACTTATTGGCTGCGGCCTCGTGAAGGCGTTCCGGAAGCCACATCACCACTACCCGCCGACCACCCGTCATCGCCTTCAGGCTCAGCTTGCGCGTCAGCTCGTCGCTCTCGCGGGCATAGATCAGCGGCTGTCCACTGCCGGCGTCCATCATCGCAGTCCAGCGCTCCAGGCTGGCATAGGGATTCTCCGTCAGCAGCCCGCGCCACAGGGGCAGGTAGTCGTCGCACGTCTCACGGCGAGGCTTCGAGCTGCGTACGATAGGGAACACAAAGTGCGTGTCCGGATGCACCCAATGCTCCCACTGCCGGCACGAGGGGCACTGCCCGCACGCATCGTCCGCCGTGGGGTGCTGGCAACAGAGGTAGCGCCCGTAGGCCAAGGCCAACGGCAACACTCCGCTGCCCGACGGACCACACAGCAGCAGCCCGTGAGCCACGCGTCCTTCGCCTGCCTCCATCCGTAGCCGCCGCGCCACGTCCTCCTGTCCTATGATGTTCTTAAAATACATATCTATATTTAAAATATCGCTTTCGCCACTTCCCGAATGCTCTCCTCGGCCGACATGGAATAGAAGTGCAGGCTGGGCACGCCGTGAGCCATCAGTTCGCGGCACTGGGCGATGCACCACTCCACCCCTACGCGGGCCACCTCCTCGTCGTCGCGGCAACGCTCCACCGCCTCGGCCAGTTCCTGCGGGATGTCTACCTTGAACGTACGCGGCACGATGCTGAGCTGAGCCTTGCGACGCAGGGGCTTGATGCCGGGAATGATGGGCACCGTGATGCCTGCCGCACGGGCGCGAGCCACGAAGTCGAAGTAGCGACGGTTGTCATAGAACAGCTGCGTCACGGCATACTGCGCCCCCGTCTCCACCTTCCGACGGAGCCAGTAAAGGTCGGTCTCCGCGTTGGGCGCCTCCTCGTGCTTCTCCGGATAGCAGGCTACGCCGTAGGTGAACGGGGTGCGCGTCACCGTCATCTCGCTGCCATCCTCGAAGATGCCCCGGTTGAAGCGGTTGATCTGCTCCTCCAGCTCGATGGCATGGCTGCAACCGCCCTCTTCGGGAACGAAGGCGGACTGGTGGCGGGCCTTGTCACCACGGAGCACCAACAGGTCGGTGATGCCGAGGAACTGGAGGTCGAGCAGGACGTACTCCGTGTCCTCACGCGTGAAGCCGCTGCACAGCAGGTGGGGGACGGTGGGAATGTCGTACTTATTGTGGATGGCGGCTGCCACGGCCACCGTGCCGGGACGGCGGCGCAAGCGGTTGCGTTGGAACAGGCCCCCGCCCAAGTCCTTGTAGACGTACTCGCTGCGGTGGGTCGTGATGTTGATGTAGCGGGGTTCGAACTCGCGCAGCAGGTCGATGCCGCGGTAGAGCTTGTCGATGCCCGTCCCCTTCAGAGGCGGAAGCACCTCGAACGAGAAAGCGGTCCGGCTGTCTGCCGTTATCAGGTCTATTACACTCATATCTCCTTGTCAAAATGTATATCAGGGAGCGAAAATACAAAAAAAGCATCAGAATGTCGCCAACTTTCCCGATTCTTTTTCGCAAAGAAGCGATTCATCACCGTCTGAACATGCACCGCCCCCGCCGAAGGGGGATGCCTTCAGACGCGATGAACCGCGTCTCTACGGACGAAGGACGAAAATTCTTCACTCTTCGTTCTTCATTCTTCATTTCCTCAGGCCAGCGGGTCTTCTTCCTGCTCTTCGCCGCCTGCTTCCTCGCCGCCCTCTCCGGTGCCGCCGCCCGTGGCGCTGCCGCCGGTCACGGGAAGCTGGCCCGTCTCCTTATACTCCAGGTAGGACTTGGTGCTGGGGAAGGTGAAGCCTTCTTCTACGACGCCGACGTTCTCGAACGAGATGCCGTTCTTGATCTCCGTCAGGAGCGACTTCGACGGGGTGAATACCACCTTGATGTTCTTTATCATGGTGGCGGCGTCGAACTTGGTGATGTCCTCCACGCCCTCGCTGCCGAACGACAGGCGAATCCACCCCAGGTCGCCCAGCTGCACGCTGTTGCCCTGCTGGAGTTCGGGGATGATGCCGTCGCACACGAGGTTGAACGTCGATTCGGCCTCGGTGGGAGCGGTGGTGGTGTTGCGCGTCACGGCCTTGCACACCTGGCGCGTGGTCAATCGGTTCACGGTGCTGGGGATGGCGTACCACTTCGCCGGGTCGTTCGGCTTCATGGGATTTCTCTTCTGATTTAGTTTGAATTTACATGACATAATACTTCGATTTTAAAAAGTTAATAATTGTATTAATTCAATCGTTTTTACCCGTTTAAAAATACGTATATACGTCATTAAAAATACGTATATACGCGTTTTCGACAACGTATATACGCGTTTACGACTGCGTATAGGCGCGTTTGCAACGGCGTATATACGCGTTTACGACCGCCCTTATAGGCGTTTCCGCCGCCATATAGGCGCGCTTTTCGATATGTTTACAGTCGGTCGTATCCATGCGTATAGGCGTTTACTTACGGGTCATGTCGCGAATATAAGGATTCGGAATGGGAAATGCAAGCGAATGGGGGAGTTTTTTTCAGCGGAAGGTGATTGGGGGGTCGTCGGCCCGTATCGGGATAAAAAAAGGAGCCCGTCGGGCTCCTTTTTTCTTCTATATAAGTGTTTACTCATCGACTACCTCATCCAAGACGAGGTCGAATGCCAGGGTGGAATAGCCCGGTATGGAGCCGCTACCCCCTGTACCGTAAGCCGCCTGGTAGGGTACATAGAGCATCCAGCGCTCGCCTGTGCGCATGAACTGCAAGGCGGCCGCCCATCCGGTTGTCAAACCGGACAGGGAAAACGTGCTCGGTTCGTCGAAGGGCGAGGGCAGGCGTTGCGTCCCGTCCAGCTCGGATTGGTCGGTGGCCGAGTAGCCTTCGAAGTTTCCATCGAAACTGTCGCCGGTAATCAGCGTGCCGTAGTAGAAGGCGGACACGGACTCGGTGAAGAGCGGGCGTCGGCCTTCGGGGTTGGCGGTGAGCTTCTTGCAATAGACGTACACGTCTTGGTCCGTGGTCGAAGCCTGGTTGTCGAGGATGGCAAAGAGTCGGCCCGTCTCCATGGCGTCGGCTGCTTCCAGGGTCGATATGTAGACCGGGCCCGTGAGGTCGGCTATGGAGTCGAGGTAGGCTTCGTTGCGCAGCTGCCAGTTGTCGTACTCGCTGACTTCGCTGACCTCTTCGCAGGCGGCGAGGAAGGCGAGGCAGGCCAGGAGGCAGAGCATCCAGAAGTGTTTATAAACAGTATTCTTCATTCTTAATTCTTCATTCTACAGTTATAAAGTCTTCAGCAGGGAGGTGATGCTGACGCGGTCGGCTATGAGTCGGTCCAGGTCGGCAATGGGTACGCGCTCCTGCTGCATGGTGTCGCGGTTGCGCAGGGTGACGCAGTTGTCCTCCAGTGTCTGATGGTCCACTGTCACGCAGTAGGGTGTTCCGATGGCATCCTGGCGGCGGTAGCGCTTGCCTATGGAGTCTTTCTCATCGTACTGGCAGTGGAAGTGGAACTTCAGGGCGTCGATGATCTCGCGTGCTTTTTCGGGCAGTCCGTCCTTCTTGACCAGCGGCATCACGGCGAGCTTGACGGGAGCGAGGGCTGCGGGCAGCTTCAACACGACGCGCGTTTCGCCGCCTTCGAGCTTCTCTTCGCAGTAGGAGGCGGACATGATGCTGAGGAACATGCGGTCTACGCCGATGGAGGTCTCGATGACGTAGGGCGTGTAGCTCTCGTTGGTCTCGGGGTCGAAGTACTTGATGTTCTTGCCGGAGAACTTCTCGTGCTGGCTGAGGTCGAAGTTGGTGCGGCTGTGGATACCCT
>CALUOT010000030.1 GCA_944322355.1 uncultured Bacteroides sp.
AAAGACCCTTCTGACCATGTAATCATTGCCCATGCCATCACCGAGCACCTGCCGCTCATTTCGAGCGACACGCGCTTCCCGTTCTACCGCAGTCAAGGACTTGACCTGATATTCAACGAAAAGTAACACTTACAAGACATATCCCCATTGTTTCGTCCCGCCCCTCTCCCCGTAAGGAGGAGGGCGGGACGCTTGTTTTCCACAGCCATCCAACTGTAACCTACAATAATGACGCATGGACGGGAACGGGAGAAACCGGAGAACGGGAATTTTGCTTGCGCAAACGCTAATTCTTACTAACTTTGCGACAAAAGTACATGAAATATGAAGAATGACAATCAACCCATACAGACAAACTTCTCGCAAGTAGTCGATGACATCAAACAAATCATTGACTCGGGCAGGAATGCGGCATACGTTGCCGTAGATGCCACCATGATTGCTACGTATTGGCATATCGGCCGGCGCATCGTGGAAGAAGAACAAGACGGACAGGAACGTGCCCAATATGGCAAGGAACTGATAAAGACACTTGCCAAGGAACTGACACACGCATACGGAAACGGTTACAGCCAACGATACCTTGCCTATTTCCGAAAGTTCTATTTGACAATGCCTGACCTGGCAATTTTGCAAACACGTTTGCAAAATCTGAAATGGTCTCACATACTCACCACCTTACGTGTGGAAGATGAAACCGCTCGGAGATGGTATCGGAGAGCGAATCCATCCCGCCGAAAGAGGAAATACTGAAAACACCCATGATGGCGGAGTTCCTTGGCTTCAGGCAGGACGAAAGTTTCTCGGAACGGGACTTGGAGTCGAGCATCATCAAAAGCAAATAATTAGAACAAAACCAGATAAAAGACAAAATAGGATGATACGCAAAAAACTTACCTCTTGCATCGGAGTATTCCTCCTGCTGTGGTTCGCTTCGTGCAGCCACAATGACAAGGGTGCCGGCACGGATGCCGCTACCTACATACCCGAAACGCCCGACTATGCCGACGCCACGATGTGGTACACCCGCCAGAACAGCACGGCGGACAAGGGTGCGGACGTGTTCTACCTCGTCTCCACCTGGGAGACCGACTGGACTACGGACGACGGGCGCGTCTGCCACTATGCCGACGTACATAACGCCACGCACCGTGCCAACATGGACAAGGAGATTTCCCGCATCGCCGGTTATATGGGTGAGGCAGTCCGTCCGACGCAAGGAGCCACAGACACGGTTGTGACGATATGTAACATATTGGAATTATCGAACCATAATAAATAGGAGATATGAACACGAAAAAAATATAGCTCGGAAAGGGACATAAATCATCCACATTATTTGTACATTTGCAGAGGAAATCATGTTAATTCTAATAGTACAAACACGTTATGCTCACTTTTCCAAATGCAAAAATCAATCTGGGACTGAACATTGTTGAAAAACGTCCCGACGGATATCATAACTTAGAAACCGTATTCTACCCCATCCCGCTGGAAGATGCACTGGAAATAACCCCGCTGCCCAAGGATGCCGGGAAGACTTGCCAATGGACGCAAACCGGACTCCCGCTCGACGGAAAGGAAGAAGACAATCTCGTAATGAAAGCCTATCGCCTGCTGGACGAATACCATCCCCTGCCTGCACTCCGGATTCATCTGCACAAACACATTCCTTCGGGTGCCGGCTTGGGCGGAGGATCATCCGATGCCGCCTATATGCTGAAAATGCTTAATGAACAAAGCCAACTGAATCTCAACGAAGACCAACTGGAGGCATACGCTTCACGCTTGGGTGCTGACTGCGCTTTTTTCATACGAAACCAGCCGATCTATGCCGAAGGAATAGGCAATCAGTTTACACCTGTCACGCTTTCACTAAGAGGCTATCATCTCCTCGTCGTGAAGCCTTCCATCTTTGTTTCTACGCGAGAGGCCTTTGCGCACGTCCGTCCCCATCGTCCTGCAAAGAACCTGAAAGACATCATCAGCCAACCGATAGAGACGTGGAAAGACACCATGATAAACGACTTCGAAGAAAGTGTTTTTCCTCAATACCCTGCCATCCAGAACATTAAGGAAGCGATGTATCGGCAAGGAGCCGTCTATGCCTCCATGAGTGGATCGGGCTCATCGGTCTATGGCCTGTTCAAGGAAGAGCCTCTCCAAGCGATAACCTTACCCGCCGACACCGAATGTCAGGTATACAGACTCAAGCTATAGAAGTTGAAACTTCAAGCCGAAGGATAAACTCAAATAGTCTTTCGGCTTCAAATAGCTGTTCGTGAAGGCGCTCACGATGTATAAGTCACTCGTACTGACCTCATAAAACACAGTGATCTGTTTGGCCAGAAAGCGCCGCTTCTGAGGAATGTCGAACGTCAACCGTTGGCCGAGGAAGATATTGAAGCGAATCTTCGATGAAAAGCCATAATAACCTTTGGGATACCTATCAGGCTCGCTCACCCAGAATTCATCGGCCAATACCGTATTGATGTACAAGCCACACGTAAGCGGCTCCACCGAAAAAGGTCCCTCTTTGATTTGCAGACTCCAAGGGATATAGTTTTGCTTCAGGGTAAAAGTCACCTTATTCTCCGAAGACTCATATCGAGGCAGGAATCCGAACAAAATATCCGTCTCCCATTGATTGCGCCGACCATAATCCCACCCCGTTCCCAAGGAAATAAGTCCCATATTACCGGCATATTGCAACTTGATGTGCGTAGGAATCAATACTTCCCAGTGCTTGCGATAGCGATGGACACGTTTATCATACTTATTGGAACGGACTTTGACTTGCATCACCGTATCTTCCTGAGAAGCATCGGAAAGGGATTCCAACCATAGCGTATCACGCTGCACGATATATACGGTATCACGTTCCTGAGCCCGAAGCCCATCTCCCTGCCCCCATAGGATACAGAGCAAAACAACAGTCAGCCACTCTTTAAAAATAAACCACTTCACACGCATAGCCATCGGGAGTTATGGTGAATACATAGTAATTTCGATGCTTCATGCAATCACTCATATAGTACATGATACCATCTTCAAACAAATTCTCTTGAAAGGCACGATGCTCATGAGCTGCCGTGCAAAACAGGATACCCGGATAGTTCCTTACATAATGCTGAAACACTTCGGAAACATTATTGTTAAACTCATCACATCCCGGACGAATGTGCATGGAGATGACCGTCCGATCGAACTCATCCGCCCGCGATGTCTGCTCCTGTCCCATAAAAGTAAAATCGGGGACAGGCGTGGAGTAATCATATTCGATGGCATTGGTATTCAGACAGACAAACTTCACCCGACCGGCAATGAACGAGAAGTTGGTTTCGCCAAATACCTGAAGAAAGGTCTCCTCTCCTGTACCTAAGCAATCGTGATTGCCTATCAACACCACATAAGGCACCTCCAAACCATTCAGAATATCGCGTTGCCACAAAAACTCATCCGTCACCCCGAAATCGCTAATATCTCCCCCATGCAATACAAAATCAATATCGCCCCGTTGATTCACATGATACACAAAATCTTCCGTCTCATCATACCAACGTTGCGAATCCCCCATTACAATGAAACGCAATGTATCCTTATCGCGACACAAGGCTTCGATACGTACCATGTTCTTCTGGTTAATGTCCGTTTCTCCGGAAATGCGGACATCATAAGGATGATAGTCTATCATGTCGCAAGCCTGACACAAGAAAAACGTGCAAAGTGCGAACCATAAATGCCGAATCGTCTTCATCAGAAAAAGTCGTTTAACATAAACTTGTACATTATGGCCACAAAGGTAAACCTTTTCCCGAAATGCCTATTGTCCGGTTCTTCCACTTATACGTTCCATATGGCAGCTTTTTCGCTCCGCCCCCGTCATGCCGCTACCTCGGCTAACCCTTCCCACTACCTTGACTTTCACTCTAAGGCTTAGAGACATTCACTCTAAGGCTTAGAGACGTTCACTCCAAGGCTTAGAGACGTTCACTCCAAGGCTTAGAGACGATGTCAAAGTAATACAAAGGGATTCGTTGACAAGTAACAAGTCAACGAGACAACAAGGTACTTGTCACACGCTGTCTGATATAGGATACTAGCTAAATGAGGTATTCAGTCTTGTAGCCTTGTTCACTTGTCAACTACATTACTTAAAAAAACAAGAATCAGGCGATATAGTTACTGTAACGGCCGACCCAACGGCGGAAAGCTCCCCACTGCATCAGCCCCCATTCAAAAAGGACGATACCCAGCAGGGCACAGGTGATGCCTAAAAGGACATCGATAATATAATGATGACCGCTATAGACGGCTGTCCACCAGATACCCACCATGATGAAAGCGAACACGCCAATGAGCCACCGGCGACACTGGGTCATCAAGGCATAGGCCAATGCCACTACCATATAAGCAGCATGCAACGAAGGCACGGCGGCAAAAACATTGGCATTGCGCCCGTAGATACCTTCGAACACGGTGATACCCAACATTTCGTCGAAGCGCCCTAACCCGGCGGTATTGCCCGGCGTACCCAACACCGGCTCAAAACCATAGTTCATGGCATACCAAGGCGGTGCGGCAGGATGAATGTAATATCCGGCAAAGCCTATCAGATTCACCAACAGAAACACCATGGAAAAGCGTAAATAAGCCTCCCGCTTGCCCTTGAAATAAAGGTAGACACCAAAAGCAATAGGAACAGGCACCCAACAAAGATAGAAGCATCCGGCCATAAAATCGGCCACAGAACAATGATGACGGGCAAAATACTCACAAGGAATAAGCGTTTCTCCTCCGGGAACGGTGATACCGAAAAGCGATTTCTCAGCCTCGTACAACCCGCGCACGTCTACAGGATTGACTGTATAATTGGGCCATACACGCATCCAGTCATAAGATACGGCAAAGACAATAAACGGCAACAAGGCAACAGCCAGTTTACGCGTGGTTCCGCAGGCGAAAAAAAGCACCAAAAACAGACCGAGTAGAAGAAAATGATCGGAACGCAAACCTACGTACATCCCCGTCAGCAGCAAAAACGATGCAGAGAGAACGAGCACAAGCATGGTTTCGCGTGCAGTAGGAAAACTAATGCGATTCATGCTCTACTCTTCAGAAGTTTATAACAATGGGCTATACGAATAAAAGCGGTCCAATTGGCCAACAGGGCAATGAGAGCCAACGGGGCAATAAGGATATACATAGGATCGAAAGCACGACAATCTTGAAACACCCCACAAAAGATAGCTCCCAAAGCAGTGAGCACCACACGCTCGGGACGCTGCATCAAACCAACCTTACAATCCAAGCCTAATCCTTCGGCGCGGGCACGGACATAACTCACCATCAGCGAACCCATCAGAGCCAGTCCTGTAAGAAGCGCTCCCCAGAAGTAACCTTTCAGTAAAAGAAAGAACAGAATACCAAATAGTGTGACCAATTCGCTATAACGATCGAGCACGGAATCATAAAGGGCTCCGAATGTGGATGCCATATGCCCGACTCGCGCCACGCGACCGTCCATCATATCAAAAAGCCCGGCAAAAAGTACAATACCTCCCGCCCATCCGATACAAGTCAACACACTATTGCCTCCCTTGAAAGCGGCATATACAAACATGGCAGCAGCCACAACATTGAGTACCAATCCCGTGGTCGTAATGAAATTAGGCGTGATGCCCACCTTAATCATGCCATGCACAACAGGATTTATAATCTTATAAATCAACTGTTGCAACCAATCTCTATACTTCATATCTTTCTATCTATTATTATCTAAACATTGCTTCAGGAAACTCTTAAAGTTATGATTCCGATAGACAAATACACGCTGCAACTGGTAATTCCACACAAAAGCCACCAATACAGCCACTATAATCTTGGAGAGAATAAAAACATTGTCTACATAGTGTCCTAACAGCCCATTTACCCACTTCATGTCGGTCAGCCACTCAGTCAAGGCAAATGTTCCCCATGTGTTGAGCAAAATGCTTCCTCCCCATACAACAAGATACTTCACGGCCACATGCGTCTTCTTACACTCACCGGCCTTGAACACCCATCCATAGTTGACCCAACAATTGACTATACCACCCACGATAGACCCCGTAAAGGTAGCGTATAAATAAAATATACCGAATATCGTAGCCAATAGAATTGTCACTAAGAAATCGACCACACTGGCCAATTGGGCAGACACTTGAGCTTTGAAAAATACCCAAACCGACCTGCGCCAGCATGAAACTTGTTTTCTTTCCATCACTCTACAAGCCATCTTACTCCAATAAGTACAATGAAACCATAGATACCGGACAAGACATCATCCATCATGACCCCAATGCCACCCGGCAGCCTCTCCATGCGACGAATGCCCAGAGGCTTAAAGATATCAAACAAACGGAAAAGCCCAAAAGCAACCAATCCATACCACAAATGACCCGCCGGAGCAGCCAGCAAGGCAATCCACGTGCCCACCATTTCATCTACCACCACTCGTTTAGGATCTTCGCCCCAAACTTCCTCCAACCGATTGGCAGCCCACACGCCAGCCCCCGTAAACACCAGGACAAGAACCACTGTAGTCCATAACAGCCAAACTTCGGACAGACAGAATGACAGACCAAACCACACCACAGCAGCCAACAAGGCGCCTGCCGTGCCTGGAGCTATCGGCGAAAAACCGGTACCCAATCCTGTACCTATCAACATCGAGAGAAAAGAAGGTCTATTCTTCATTCTGTTATCTCATAAAAAAATTGCGCCCAAAGTTACAACAAAAATTCGCTTTGGGCACAACCCTTTTTAAATATTATGCAAACTTAGTCCAAATAACTGGGTTCTTTCTCGCCCACCATCTCGCGAATGGCCTGCTTCACCATGCGCCATTGCTGGAACAAATCATGAACCGGCTGATGTTCGAAATCGTGCATCGGGCTCTTGCAGAAGAACGACAACCACGTCTGAATGCCGCACATACCGGCTCGCAGAGCCAAATCGCAGAACAACACCAGGTCAAGGGCAATAGGAGCAGCCAAAATAGAATCCCGACACAGGAAATTCACCTTGATTTCCATCGGATAGCCCATCCAACCGAAGATATCAATGTTATCCCAAGCTTCCTTGTTATCCTTACGCGGCGGATAGTAATTGATACGTACTTTATGATACACATCACCATACAAATCAGGGAACTTCTCCGGTTCAAAAATATTATCAATGACAGAAAGTTTGCTCACTTCCTTTGTCTTGAAGTTCTCTGGCTGATCCAGCACTTCGCCATCACGATTACCCAAAATGTTGGTCGAGAACCAGCCACTCACACCCAACATACGGGTTTTGAACATCGGTGCCAATACTGTCTTCATCAGCGTCTGTCCACTTTTGAAATCTTTCCCGGCAATAGGCACATTCATCTTCTTGGACAGTTCCCACATAGCCGGCATATCTACACACAGATTCGGTGCCCCCATTACGAAAGGAGCCCCCTCGGCAATAGCTGCATACGCATAGCACATGCTCGGAGAAATGACATCTGTTTTATTCTCCTTCATAGCCATCTCCAAAGACTCCAGCGACATGTGCTCATCCGATAACGGTACGAAAATCTCCGTACTGGCCGCCCAAAGCACCACAATACGCTCGCATCCATTGACTGCCTTGAAATCGCGAATATCCGCACGAAGTTGCTCCACCATATCCCAGCGTGTAGCGGTCTGCTTGATATGCGTACCGTTCAAACGCTTAGCAAAGTTATGGTCGAAAGCAGCCTTCATCGGCTGGATGGTTTGCAATTCATCCTTCACCAGGTTCAAATCCTTTTCCTTTAACACCTCAGCATACAGGGCAGCCTCGTAAGCATTGTCGGGAAAAATGTCCCACCCACCAAACACGACCTCATTCAAGTCAGCCAGCGGAACAATATCCTTTATCAACTTTTCCTGACCGTCTTGCATACGGATAGTTGCCATTTGTGTAATCGATCCGATGGGCTTTGCCAACCCTTTGCGAGTTGCCAATACACCCGTAATCATGGTAGTGGCCACAGCACCCCCTACCCCAACCACCAACACGCCTAAACGACCTGTTGCGGGTTTAATGTTTTCTTTCATTGCCATTTGTTTTATTTAGAGTTTAAAAAATTGCCCAAATTTAGAGTATTTTATCCACTTACAAATGTGTTTTTTTGCCGTTTTATTGTCCTATTAGTAAGATTTAAGCAAAAGTTTCTCTTCAACCTGTCCTCTGAAGCTCAAAACTGTATGCGAAAACGGGTCAATCCATCCTCACACGTACGAAGCGAAAAGATGCACTTATGCCGTGTCAGCACTTCACGAATAAACACCAAACCGATGCCTTGCCCATTGGGCTTGGTCGAAAAGAAAGGGCTGAAAAGTTTGGATTCCACCTCCGGCGTAATGCCTCCTCCATTATCCACGACTTCTACCACCGAAGGAGCCTCCGTACGCACCCATATTTCACCAGGCATACCGGGATCGAGCTTCACTCTTTCGGCAATACTCTCCACGGCATTCTTGATGATATTCACCAGTACCTGTTCGAACAAGGTTTCATCAATTTTCACGTCTTTCACTTCCTTGTCACAGGCGATGTGCAACTTCACCCGATGCTCTTCGCACATACCATCCATAAAACGGGCGCAATTCATCACCACTTCGTTTAAGTTGTGATCCGACACTTTCGGTTCGGGAATCTTGACTACATCGGCAAAACGGGTAATGAAATGGCTCATGGAAAAACAACGCTCGATACAAACCCGCATCACCTCGCAAATATCCCCCATCTCGGGTTCCTCCTCCAAAGCCTGATGAACCGTATCAAGTGTCGAAGTAATACCGGCCGTGGTATTATTCACCTCATGAGCTATCATGCGAATCACCTTCTCGTATGCCTTCCGTTCGGCACGCATCAATTCGTCGGTCATACGCTCTATCAGGTAAAACGGATGAGGAAAACCACAATCCACAAAAGAAGAACGTGTACATTTATAAATATTGGCATCGTTCAGACGCACCACCGTGGTCATATCGGGCTTCAAAAGAGCCAATTCCCGGGCCAAGGGAGAAGGGATATCACTCAGCAGTTTACCCATTGTTTGAGATTCTGATACACCCAACATTTTGATGGCCATCGGATTCAGCTGAGACACTTCATCCGTGAAGTCGGTAATGATGACTCCCATCGGCGAAGCTTTGATAAGCAAATCCAGAAAATGATTCTGTTCACGCAGACGCAAACGTTCTTGCTTCAACTGATCCATCATGCGATTGAAGATATTCACGATGCGGTCGGCCTCATATTGTTTTACCGGACCCAACCGGCTACTGAAATCCTGTTCGCGCAAAAGCTCCATACCGTTACCTATCGTATTCATGGGTTTCACAATCTTGTTGTAAAACACCAGCAGATAACAAAGAATAAGCAGAATAAAACCGGTCAGGACATATAAATGAAGCAGTGGCTTCTCAGGTGGCAGAAAACACAAAGCTATACATAGTCCCACCAGCAACAAAGCCCAGACGTAGAAATAAGATTTAATACGCATACCGAATCAATCACCTACCGATATTCCATACTTCTCCAGACGCCGATACAAGGCCGCTCGACTGATGCCCAACGAAGTGGCCGCCTGACTCAGATTACCTTTGCATTGGTCCAACGTCTGCAAGATGGTGCGACGTTCTATCTCATCCAGTGTCAGCCCTGCCAACGAAGTTCCTTCCGCGGCCTTAGGTGGCTCGCCCTCCCGATGATACTGACGCTCGAAGTCGGAAGCATCGAGCACTTTCTTCCCACTGACCAACACGGTGCGCTCCACCAAATTTTTCAGTTCACGGATATTGCCCGGATAAGGCAAGCGAGACAAGAAGTTCAAAGCATCGGCCGAGAAGTCCGTCCGTGGCAGGTTGTTCAACTGTGCCTGGAGGTCGGCAAAGTGGCGTACCAACAAGGGAATATCCTCCCGACGTTCGCGCAAAGCAGGAAGTTTCACAGTAATCAAATTGATACGATAGAAAAGATCCTCCCGAAACGTATGCTCGGCCACCATTTTATGCAAGTCGGCATTCGTGGCCGACACCACCCGCACATCTACCTTCCGGGGACGACTATCACCCAGCACCTCGAATGTCTGGTCCTGAAGTACCCGCAACAACTTCACTTGACACGAAAAGTTCAAATCGCCTATCTCATCCAAGAAAATAGTACCCTTGTCTGCCAACTCGAAACGGCCCACCCGGTCGGCCGAGGCATCGGTAAAAGCACCTTTCTTATGCCCGAACATCTCGCTTTCAAAAAGACTTTGCGAAATGCCGCCCAAATTCACCTTGACAAAAGGTTGCTTCTCGCGCTGACTATTAATATGAATAGCTTCGGCTATCAATTCCTTGCCCGTCCCGCTCTCGCCGGTTATCAACACCGGAGCATTAGTGCGGGCTACCCGTCCCACGGTAGCCAACACGTCCATCAACCCCTTCGATTTACCGATGATATGTCCCCGTTTCAATTCGGTTCCGTCCCTCTCCACACCGGCTTCGACAGGAGCCGAGAGTTGCAAAGCCGTTTCGATGCGTTGCAACAAAGCCGCATTGTTCCACGGCTTGGTGATAAAGTCGAACGCACCGGCCTGCATGCCCTGTACGGCCAGTTCAATACTTCCCCATGCCGTCATCAGGATAACCGGCACCCGGGGACGGAATATTTTGACCTGCTTGAGCAACGTCAGTCCTTCCTCGCCCGTCGTAGAGAGCGTAAAGTTCATATCCATCAGTATCAGTGCGGGCGACTCTGCCCTCACCACCTCGATGGCTTCTCGGGGATTTGACGCCGTCTTAGTTTCATATTTAGCCCTCTTCAGCATAAAACTGAGCGAGGAACGTACGGCACTATCATCATCGACTATCAATATCATAACTTCCAGAAATTTATTCAATGGTTTGCGGGCAAAAATAACAAAATCCAATCGAATCTTAAAAAATTATCCTTCAAATTGCAGGGCAAGCCAAAGTTTACCGGCGGTTTACACCAGATAAACGGTCTTCATCGCCTTACCACATCTTCGAAATCGACTTCCAATTCCGTATTGCGCTCAAAGTCCCACAACGTCAAGCTACGCAACTGATAGAAGTAATACCAAAAATAATACAATTCGGAAATGTGTGTCTGACGGGCTTCGTCTTTGGAGTTCTGGGCATCATTCAGGTCAAGGGTACTGATTTTGCCAATCATGAAAGTTTCCACACTGGTCTGATAACGCTTCTCGGCAATGCGGTCCGCCTCTTCGGCGATGCGCAATTGCTGGGCCTGGTTGTTATAGTTCTCCACCAGCAGGAAGATGTTTTGATTGAACTCCATCTGTTCCTGCCTGATTTGCGACATCACCACGTCCCGATTGCTCTTGGCCACTTTCACCTGCCCGCGCCGTTTACCCCAGTCCAGGATAGGAATGGTAAAACCTACCTGCACCACCTGATTGTTTAAAAGGTTATGATAGGCCGACTTGAACGTATTGTTTTGTCCCGAATAACCGATGCTGGCCGTCAGGTTAATGCTACGCAGATTACCCTTCGCCGTCGCTACCTCATAGTCGGCTTCCAACTGACGCCGACGGATATTCTGTGCAAAAGAGTTCCGCTCCAAAGCCTTGTTCAATACATCTTTATATCCAATGTTAATGTCCGGCACGGACTCAGGCAAAACGGGATTCAGCACCTCCTGCTCGGAGACTCCCAGGAACGAGCGGAGTTGGAACATATTGGCATTCAGGTTGCTTTCGGCTTCCGTCACATCAGCCTCCCCCTGCAAGGCATTCAGCTTCAGTTGGAGCAAGTCGTTCTCCGAAATCTGCCCCATCTTGCGCTTGGCGATGGCCACCTCATACAGGCGGTCGGCGTTCTCCTTATTCTGGCGGGCCGTGGCCAAGGTTTCTTTAGACAGCAGCAGATTGAAGAAATACGTGATGGTGGTCATCGTCACTTCCTCCGTGGCCGTTATAAAAGCTGCCTTCGCCTCGGCATAACGCACCGGCTCAATACGACGATTCCACTTCAACGTATTCACACCAAAAATAGGTTGCGTCAATTGCAAACTGACCGGCACAGACATGAATTGATGAAAACTGTCGGACCCCAACTGCTTTATATAATCCAACGAAGTGGTGAGCGACAACGTACCACCCGTCAGCCAAATGTTCTGGTCGATGGAAACTTGCCCCGAAAGTCCCAGCGAATTATTCCGCACAAAGGTATACGAACCGTCGGAATTCTGATAACTGCTATACGACTTGTTATAACTGGGTAAAGTGCCGGTAAAGTTCACTTCCGGCAACAAGTCAGCCCGGAAAGTCCGATATTCCCAATAAGCCGTTTTCAGTTCATTCAAGGCCACCGCCGCATCTACCGATTGCACTCGGGCCAAAGCAATGGCTTCGGACAGCGTAATGTCTCGCGTATAAGTCAAGGTATCGTTTTGGGCAAACGTAAAAGCCTGCACACACAGGCAACAGGCCGCTAATAAGATATTCTTCTTCATTGTTCCGTATAACTTGGTTTTCTGCCCAACTACGGACAAAGAACGTGCCAACATGCCAGAAAGGCTTCTGGCAAGGATCAGTGTTCATTTTCGGACACTTAGATTGTCCGAAAACGAACATTGCAACCGTTCATAGAAGGTCTTTCCCGCATTCTCCGGATGGGCGCCCCCGCTGGTGTCGGGCAGAGGCAGCAAGAAAGCTAAGGCCAATAACACCGCCACCAGCAAAGCCGCTAAGGTAATGCCGTTTCTCACCATAGGCGGAAGCTTCTGTCCGATGACCTTCCGCACATTTTCACTTCGCAGTTCCCTATTATCCATTTCCACTCACCTTCCTAATTCCAATTGGTTTTTCACTAAGCGATAGTATGCCCCTTGCGCGGCTGCCAGCTCCTCGTGCGTACCGGTTTCTACGATACGTCCTTGCTCCACCAAGACAATCTGGTCGGCATGACGCACCGTGCTCAGCCGATGAGCCACTACCACCACCGTCTTTCCCCGATAGAACGCCGCCAGATTCTCCACAATGGCCCGCTCGTTATTGGCATCCAGCGCATTCGTCGCCTCGTCCAGAAAGATGTATTGCGGATTCTTATACACCGCACGGGCTATCAGGATACGCTGCTTCTGCCCCTGGCTCAGCCCCACCCCGTCCTGTCCAATCAGCGTGTTATACTTCAGGGGCAGATGGTCAATATACTCGTCGATACAAGCGATGCGGGCGGCTTCCGCCATCCGCTCCCGGTCTATCTCCCCGTCATCCACCGCAATGTTCCGCGCGATGCTTTCCGAGAAAATCACCCCGTCCTGCATCACCACCCCGCACTGCCTGCGCCACCACTTCAGGTTATAACGGTCGATGTTCTCCGAACCGATGCTTATCTCTCCGCCCGACACCCGGTAATAACCCAGCAACAGCTTGATGAGCGTCGTCTTTCCGCTGCCGCTTGCCCCCACAATCGCCGTCACCTTTCCTTCGGGAATACAGAAATCCACCCCATCCAGTGTTTTGCGCAACGCATGTGGGTCATACTTGAAGTCCACGTGCCGCACGTACAGGCTTCGGTCACCCGGCGGAAAAGCAGTCAACGCCTGTGGGTTGCTTTCCTCGTTCTTCATCTCGTGTATCTCGTTGATACGCTCCAGACTGATTTTCACATCCTGCAAGGAGTAGACAAACTGAATCAGCTGACTGATGGGCGCATTCAACTGTCCGATGATGTACTGCACCGCCAGCATCATACCCAGGGTCATTTGTCCCTCGATGACCGCCGTAGCCGCTACCACCGTAATGACCAGATTCTTCAACTCATTGATGAAAATGCTTCCCGCCTCCTGCGTCTGTTGCAGCTTCAGGCTTTTCAGGTTCGTCTCAAACAGCTCCGCCTGCACGTCCTCCCACTCCCAGCGTCGGCGTTGCTCGCAGTCCTGCAACTTGATTTCCTGCATCGAGGTCAAGAAGCGGTACGTGCAGTTATTGTTCTTCGCCTGCTTCTCGAAATACAGGTAGTCTATCAGCTTACGACGACGCAGAAACAACGTAATCCAGCCCGCATAGCACAGGCTTCCCACCAAGAAAATGAGGAATACCGTGGTATGATAGCTCCACAACACCGCACCGAACACCCCAAAGCTCAGCACGGAAAACATCACCGACAGCGTCTGCGTGGTGAGGAACTGCTCCACCCGTTTGTGGTCGGCCATGCGCTGCATCAGGTCGCCCATCAGCTTGGTGTCGAAGAACTGCATGGGCAACTTCAGCAGCTTGATGAAGAAGTCGCTTACCAAGGAAATATTAATGCACACACTGATATGCAGCAAGATCCACCGTCGGATGAAGTCCACCGCCGTACGGCTCAGCACCAGCATCAACTGCCCCAGCAAGATGAGGTAGACAAAGCCGATGTCCTGTTGCCGGATGCCCACATCCACAATGGCTTGTGTCAGGAAGGGAAAAAGCAGTTGCAGCACGCAGCCCAGCAGCAGTCCCAGCACGATTTGCCCGAAGTAGCGGCGGTATTGCCGGATGTAACCGAACAAGAACTTGAACGAACGTTTCTCCGAAGCCTCCCCTTCCCCGGCGGAGAAGCGGTAGAAGTCGGGTGTAGGTTGCAGGAAGAGCGCAATGCCCCGTTCCTTCCCGCCGGACACCGTACTGACCCAACCCTCCCGGAACTCCTCTTCCGAGTAAGTCAGCAGTCCCTTGCCGGGGTCGGCCACGCAGTACTTCCGTTTCCGCTTTCCCTTTACGCGATGGAGCACCACGAAATGGTTCTGGTTCCAATGCAGAATGCAAGGAAGAGGGGGATTTTGCTGAAATTGATGTAAAGCCACCTTGCCCGAAGTCGTTTGAAACCCCAACCTTTGCGCTGCTTGGCTGATGGCCAATAACGATACCCCTCTGTAGAAGCCATGCAATACTCGGACAACATTTGGCAAGAATATTCCCTGCCAAAGTATTTACAGACCATTTGCAGGCAGGCGATGCCGCACTGCATACTGTCGTGCTGTTTGTAATAGGGAAATTTCCTCATAATCTACCTTTCTCTTCATTGCCCGCTCCACGACCTTTATACTTACTCTGCGTAGAATTGAAAAAATAGCGGACAACAACCTGCACCTTGCGTGAGTCGCTATAGTTGTCCCGATAACTGTAATGATAAGGACTGTATGTTTTGGATTTATTATAGGAAGTCTTCAAGATGTCCGACGCTTGAAGATGTACTTGTAACTTATTATTAAGACACCATTTGCTCAGGCTAATCCCCAACCTGGCATTATGCCTTTGGTGCGAAGTCCCGCTGTGCCCATTGGTCGCTAATGTGAAATCGGCTCTTGCCGTTACTCTCCATGGCAACGTAAAGGCATTATAGAACTTAAAACGGAAAATAGGGTTATCCAATGGTTCGGTGATGCCTAATTTTTCTTCATTAATAAATTGCCGACTAACCTGTATACTATATGTCGGTTGCCAGAACTTGATTTTTGGAGATGCTGAAATCTGCGCATTGATTTCGTCCACCTTATCAAAGTTATCAAAGGTAAACAGAATGGCTTCATCGTTATACATCCGATATACGTTCAGCATCTCGTCTTTCATGCGCACAAAACTTGCCGAAGCATACAGCCAAGAATAGGAAAAGTTCAAGGATAGGTCATGATAAGTGGCAGGCTGTATCAACGGATTGCCGCCCTCATACATGTAACGGTCATTGTATTGCACGTTGCTATTCAACATATAATAAGGAGGACGCGTTTTCTTGACGGTATAGCTCAACTTGGTTTGTACGTTACCCCACCGACTTCCTATAGAGATATTAGGTAATAGATCATTATATCTCCGGCTCTGCTCGGCTATGCGTACATCACTTTCGTAATAGTTGGAAACAGTGTTCTGAAAACGCAAACCGGCATTAAAAGTCCAATTATCGTAAGAAAGAGCATATTCAGCAAAAGCCGATGTATTACTTTCGACAATCTTATCATCCGCTGAAACTAATAGTTCTTGTTCATTATAAAATACATTGGTACGGTGTGTATAAGTATATTCTCCACCGAAACTTAATGTCCCCCTTCCTACTGGACGGGTTAAGACCAATCTGGCAGCAATCATATTGGCATCTGACTTATTATGAGTGGTGATGTCTTGATTCGGTACGTCCGATATAAACTCTCGGGTATATTGATCTTTCAACGATTGACGAAATAGGGCATCTGCATTAAAATCTATAGTCCACCGTCCCGTCTTACCCATATAATAAGCATTCACTAAATGGTTCACACCGGAAGGCATATCTATTTCTGTATCATAATGTAGTCTTTCCTCCTGTCCAGCTATTGTGGTAGCAAGCATATCACTCTGCATACGTGCGTCTGCCGGCTGTTTGTCTACAGTATATTGCGCACCAAATGAATGTTTTTTGTTAAATTCATAGTTCAAACCCACGATACCAGAAAAATAACGAAAATGAGAAAGGATATCGGTTGAACTGTTTTGCCGAGATTTCCCGTAAATTTCCTGCATATTTGTCTGTTCTTGTTTTAGATAATTGTCACTGATATAGAAATTTCCGAAAACATCCCAGTTGTTTTTTCGATAGTTGAGATAGAACATGCCGATATATCCGCTCCGGTGTGCTTGTTGGAAAGAACCTTGAACAGTACCACTAAGTCCTTCACCTGCTTTCTTTTTAGTCTTAATGCGAATCACAGCCTTTACAGTATTATCATATCTGGCACCCGGATTACTGACAACTTCCACTTGTTCAATATCGTTAGAACTCAACCGCTCAAGTACGGATGAGTCATACAAGGGACGCCCGTTCAAGTAGATAACGGCACTCCCTTTGCCAAATACACTATAGCTCCCTTCTTCTCCCTCCACATTGGGCAATTTGGAAAGTACATCGTTGGCACTACCCGCCTCGCTCAATACACTTCCAGCAATTTGAGTTGTCATACCTTCCGCAGTTAACTGAAACCGAGGACGTTTGGCAGTCACCATAGTTTCTTGTAGCATTCGAGCCGACGGGGTAAGGGTTATATCTCCCAAATTCCCAGTCTGGTATGATAAAAACTTATTGTCATAGCCCACAAAGGAAACGCGAATAAGTTTTCCATGACTATTTGATGCAAGTTCAAACCATCCTTCAGCATTGCTTATACTTCCAGCGATAAAAGTTGAGTCGGCTGACAAGAGGACTATATTCGCAAACTCAATCGGACAGTTGTTTTCATCCAAGATACGACCGTTCAAATTTTGCCCGCAAACTGCCACCGTAACACATATCAATACTCCGCCCAAAAGATATCGCCAAATAAAATCAAACTTTCTCATTTTTCAGTTCAACTTTTCAACATAAAAATAGCAATCATTCAACAACCGATCAAGCTTGAATAACATTTCCTTTTTCATTCTCTTGATCTTTCTTATCTGATAAACTATTCAGCAATGCTTCTTCAAGATTTCGCAAGTCCTTAAACTGACTACAAACATTAAAATGTGCTCCTTCAAAACTATTCTTATAACGATACCAGCTACAGCCTCCGCTACAAACTGGAAAAAGCAAACAGTCCTTGCATTTATCATCCTCAAAAGGAGAAACTTCTGTCATATATCTGTCAAAAAGGGTTCTGTTTGTGAATTCCTTCTGGTCAATATATCCTATTATCTTATCAGCATTGTTCACATCATTCCAACACTTATACAGTTCACCTTTAGGACCAATTATGTAAGCATTCAACCTATTTATCATACAACCTTTGTTCGCAATTTTAGGAAAGAAATTCACATGAACGCCCCATTCCTTAATTCTGTTATAAAACGGAATAGCCGTGTTCCCATCAATAGAACGATAGCACAATGATGATTTATCCTTTGTTTCCTCTCTTATAAAACCCGGATAAACATATAAATGTTTAGAGGGAAAACGATTATGCAGGAAATGATACATTTCTTGAAAATCATCTTGATTGGTTTTATTGACATTGATCCGTATAGAGAGCATACAATTGGGAAGGTTCTCTAAGACAAGTCCAATGTTCTCCACGATGCGTTCAAAAGTCCCTTGTCTGCTTTGTTTTAAACATCTTGTTTTATTGTGGTTGTTTTCTTTCCCGTCCAATGTAATTTGCATCTCTTGCAACTTGCTTTCTCTGAAGAAATTCAACATCTCTTGATTTATCAAATATCCATTCGTTATCAATGAATGTCTTAGGATATTCAAATCAGTTTTCTCCATGATTTTTCTATAAAGAGATTTAATCACATCAAAGCCTAATAACGGTTCACCGCCATACCATGTTAAACTAAGTTTTTTTGCATTAGGATGTCCCGTGATAAATTCAAGCACCTTATCTTCAACCGCTGCTGACATTAAATAAGGGGCTTTTTTCTCTTCAAAACAATATGGGCACGCAAAATTACAGCCGCTAAACGGCACAATGACCAATAAAAGATTTTCCTTGTCGTAAGACTCTGAATAATAGCGCATTTTTATCTCATCATAATAGGAATAAACCTCCTCGTCTTCGACTATAATTTTTTTTAAACGTAACGTATTAAGTGTATCCTTATCAATGGATTGAAAATCCCTATTATACAATAAACTATACAACGATTCTGATATAACGGCAAACAGGCTACTTTCACTGTTATACAAATAGTATTTGAATGACCGGGTAAAAATATAAGTATATATAGAAAGACGCATACGCTAATTTTTTATATGAACATTCACATTCGGCCAATATACATCCCTGATGCATATCCACTCAAAACGAAGAGATACTGCATCGGTTTGTAGATATTCTTTTTATTTCAAATAATGAAAATGAGAGTGTAGCAAATAGTATTACCTATATTGGGTACACTCTCTATTCCCTCCTTTCTGAAAAGAGGAACACATCATTTGTTAGACAAGAATGCCATTAGGAGGACAGGTTTGAATTGGCTTACTTGGCCCATCATTGTTCTTATTGCACCCTGAATTAGTACCACAACATTCTGGTTCCTCAGAGGAAATTCCTCCTTTGATGTCTTCCATTGAAAGTGCATCTAATTTTTCACCTTCCATCACAAATTGAAAATCCTTATTCATTTTCTTCTATTTTTTAATTTGCCTTCTTACAGCTTCCGGCATTGCTTTTATTATATTTCTCTACAGAGAGAAATCACCTTCATATTGCCCCATCTCCGTCCGAAGAATAAGGGTATAGACACCTTGCGGAACATCAGCCAACGAAAAAGTATAGCTACCGCTGAGGGAAATACCCGTTACTTCATACTGCACATTTCCAGCTTCATCTACCACATAAATAGAAACCTGCTCCCATGTCTTCTCTGAATAAATGGTAATAATACTCCCATCGTATGTAGCAGTAGGTTCCACCAATAAAGAACGATCATCCTTATCCCACCCGCCTTTGAAATCGGTACATTGCAAAATAATCGGTTGTTCCATTGCTTGTATTTGGGTAGCGAATAACACCCCCCATACTACCATTAACACATGTCCTATTTTCATATTCTTTTATTTTTGTCGGGACAAAATTTTTGATAAATCCTCAAAATTCCTATTCTTTTTACCAGAAATATGTATGCAGGTTTGTATGCAAAGCCCGTGAAAAGGCCATAGAAAGGGGTTTGCATACAAACTGGCATACCTATCGAACGGTGCTTTATGGTCAGCCTAACATCGGAAAGATGTAAAGCAATGCGGTTATTATGACTTGATACCCCCCACTTTAGTACCCGTCAAGTGCCTGTTTAGACTTCCAAACTGGCACTTTGGGCATCCCAAACCGGTGGTTTTCGTAGGCAAAAGCATACTATCTTTTCGGGGAAAACATAGTATCTTTTAGGAGAAAACATACGATGTTATGCACCATTACATGATTTGCCTTCACGCCTTCAACCGGATTCAATCTACTTGATTATTAGCTACATGTGGTGAAACATGCATCTTTCACCTATCTTTCACCTCACTTATCTTTTTGTCAATATTCCAGACTAAGGTAACCCAACATCCATACCCCGTTCAGAATAGGTTCTGACGCCCTATGGGGAAGGTTGCAAACATAGAGGCCGAAGGTTGCAAACATTAGCCCCTTAGGTTGCAAACATTCGGGGCTTAGGGTTGCAACCTTCCCGAAAGCTATTTCCTTCTCTGATAAAATGTCATGATTTTATACCCAATCTACCAAGAAACATGGGGTGAAAGATAGGTGAAAGATGCATGTTTCACCACATTTTATTGATTATCATTAAGTTATAAGCGGTGAAAGCGTGAAAGCAAATTATAGACTCTCGTCTTTACATTTAATGTAGGTTTCTATTTCTTTAAATGAACCTTTGGATTGCATTAAATGTTATTCATCCCAACAAAGTATGTTTTCGCTGCAAACATGCTTTGTTGGACACAGAATTAAAAACCAAGCATGGCAGCGGGCTGTATATTCAATACTCGACAAAGCATTCTTGCAATTTTTAATGTTGGTTCGGAACGACCAGAGATGTAGTCATTCACTCTGGAGGGACTAACACCTATTTCATTTGCAAGCTGGCGTTGTGTCATACCTTTCTCTTCGAGGGATAACTCAATAAGTTCGGCCACAGTAGGTTTCTCAATGGGATAATGTTCCTTTTCGTAAACTATCACAATATCCGACATCATGGTAAGTTCCACAGCATTCTTATCGTTGGCAGGAGTATTATCATTCACTAATGGAAGAAGTTCCTCAATCCTTGATTGGGCAAACTCGTACTGTTCTTTGGTAATCTTGCTCATCATATTTTGCATTAAATGGTTGAACAATCTATCTTATTATATTCATCGTGTGTACATACTTTCCGGATAAAAATATATCCCATCGTAAACTTAACAACTACTATCAGTCTATAATTATTACCCCGTATATTAAACACGTAATGCTGATTGCCTACATAATCAGTAGCAGGGAAATCGACTTTTATATCCGAAAGATTTTTCCACGTTGCCCTTTCCGCTATATCATACCATCGTTCAAGGGCGACACGTGAATCCTCATAACCTTTCGTCTCGTAGAATTCTTTTAAACGCTTATGTGATACAATCCTCATACCCTTATTATATATAACGCAAAGATAAGGAAAGTTTTGAAATATAGAATTAATTATATCGAAAAGTTTTATAGAAAAAAACATTTAGGTTTTAAGAGTAGTGTCATCTGGTCAAACTATAATTGCAAAACAATCTGATCCCACATTTCAGCTGTTCCTTTTTCCCCGGTTGCCTTCTGATAAAGACGCACACGGATGGAAGAAACAGAACCGGGCTTCAGACCAGTCAGACGGGCAACTTCGGCCGGAGCAAAAAGAAGCTTGATCAAAATACTAACGTGCTCTTCGTTTTCATTGGGTGCGCAAAGGAATTCTAACCGTTCGAAAAAACGGGGATAGGCAGAAGCCAACAGGCTGTGTAACATTTCCCACTCTTCGGAAGTAATGAAGCCTACACCTCGAGCAGAATGGGCTCGCCGTTGCAAATCGGCATACAAGTCGGAATGAAATAGGGTATTTTGAGCTTCCACTTCTTCCTCCACTTCTATTCGATGTTGTTCCAGCAGATTGTTAATCAACGTCAGCCTTCGTTTCTTCTTTTCCAGGGAAACACCGGTTTGTCCTTTGGATTGCTCCACTTGCTCGGTCAATTTCACCTGTTCTTTCTGATAGGATTCCAGTAACTCGATTTTCTTCTGTTGTTCGGCCAATACTTGCTGATACTTACGCCGTTGTTCTTCTTTTTCCCGCTTCAACCGATGACAATATTGCCCAACGAGCACGCTGACCAGCACCAAGATAATAATAATGGCCACACCTATACACAAATAAAGCTGATTCCGACTCTCTTGTTCCCTTAAGCGGAGGTTCTCCTGTTCGTTTTCCCAAAAACTATTATCCGAATGCCATCGTAATTCATCCGCTTTCTTTTCCAATGTCCGAAGCGAATCGATAGTCTGCTGCCAACCTTCGTAGAGGGCTGTCAACTCCGGATGAGCGATTTGCCGGATCAACTGAGTAATTAATTCACGGTAAGCTTCATTTTGGGCATAGACCGTACCTACTTTCAGCAGCTGCCGGTAATAGAAATTAGCAGAGTCCTGCCTGCCGACAGCCCGGTAGTAATGAGCCGCTATGAAATAACGGGCACTACGACTGGGATATTCTACGTTGCGTAATGCTTCCTTCAAAGCTGCATGCGCCGAGTCGTAAGCCTGCACTTCCAAATAGGCACCTGCCAACTGCCCTTGCATCATATCCACCAAATCGGAATCACGCAACAAGTCGGCCCAATGCTTCGCCTGCAAAAAGCAGGGAAGTACACTGTCCGGTTGGTGCAATTCGCGATACATATTGCCCATGTCCCGCAAATTGAAAACCATACCCGCCGTATCCCGAACCGCCCTGTTCATTTCCAGACATGCCTGATACATGGTGAGTGCCTCCCGATACATGTCCCGATAGGCATATAGGGTACCCCGCTGACTGTAAGCCTTGGTTTTCAGCCGGATATCCGTATCCCCGTTTTCCCGGATGGCTTCCACCGTTTTCTGAAAGTAAGCCAAGGCCTGCCGGTCATCCCCCAAGTCGCGATAGACCCGCCCGGCATAGTAATAGGCTTCGGGCAGAAGGCGCGGGTCACCGTCCTCTATATAATAATGTAGGACGGGACGAATCAGGCTGTCGGAAATGTGGAGGATGTAAGCTTTGTCCGCTGCCTTGATGCAGAGCAGCCGATAGTACATGCGATGAGCCAAAGGGAAGGAGGCCGTGTCGGACGACAGGGAATCAAGATACGCCAAGGCTTGTTCGGGACAGGCGGACGCCAAACTGTCCGCCCGCTGCAACGAGGGTGGATAGGAGCGTGTCGTACAGGCCGTCAGCAGGCAGATGACACTCATCGTCCAAAGGCAGATTTTCCGGTTCATGCTGCAAATATAGTAAAAATAATGAAAACCACCTTTGGACGAGGCCGAAGTGCTCCCGTAAAATTTCTTATTGTACCGGAATATAACCGCCTTTTTCAATGATGCCTTGTCCGGCGGGAGATAAAATATAGTCCAGCAATGGTTTCACCTTATCGGCCTGGGCGCGGTCGTAATAGTAGTATAGCGGGCGGACAATGGGATAGGTGCCGTTGAGCGCATTTTCGGGCGTAGGCAAGGCATAATCCCCCTCTTCGTAAGCTACTGCCAATGCCTTGATGCGCGGCGACACGTAAGCCAAGCCTACATAACCGATTGCCCCCTTCGTCTGGCTGACAGATTGGATAACCGCCCCCGTAGCGGGCATGGAGAGGCTGCCACTCATATAGTTCTTGTTCTTCAGCACGCTTTCCTTGAAGAACTCGTAGGTACCCGAAGAAGTCTCGCGCGAATACACCACAATCTTCCGGTCTTCTCCGCCGACTTCCTTCCAATTCGTGATTTTTCCGCGGAAGATATTCTCCAACTGCACCCGCGTCAACTTATCGACGGGGTTGCTGGGGTGTACCACCACGGCCAAAGCATCGCCCGCGATAGCCACTTCTTCGATATCCCTTCCGGTGGACTTAGCTTTCATCTTTTCACTAAACTTGATGGCACGCGAAGCCATGGCCAAATCGGCCGTCCCGTCGAGTAAAGCGGATATACCGACTCCGCTGCCTCCTCCGGTCACGGTGACACGGGCATCGGGATGAAGTTTCATATACGCTTCCGCCGTTTGCTGGGCAATGGGAAGAACGGTGTCACTACCTTTGATGCGCTGGGCACATAGGTTACTCACCGAGATGAAGCACATACATGCCGCCAGCAGTACAGATTTTGTTTTCATAATGTCTTGCCTATAACTTTTTGATTGAAACAGTTTTTTCCGGACACAAAGAACGGAGAAATATGTTTCATAGGCATTACAAAACCCCAATTCACCGGAGATGTAACACAATTGTAACAGAAATGAAAAACTTCTTTCAACCGACAGACACATCAATTTAACATCCGCACCTTTACTTTGCAGCAAAATTTAAAAAAGGAATGAAAAAGATTTTTGAGAGAATTGTAGAAGGCATCCTGGCTTGCAGCGGGTTCGTCACCAGCATCACCATTGTACTGATCGTCCTGTTCCTCTTCTCGGAAGCCTTGGGCGTGTTCAGCAGCAAAGTGATAGAAGAAGGCTACGTGCTGGCACTGCACCCCGACAACGAAGTTGACGAACTGAGCCCGGAGCAAATCAAAGACTTGTTCGACGGAGAAATAAGCAACTGGAAAGAAGTGGGAGGAAAGGATATGCCCATCCAGCTGTTCCGTCTGGAAGATGCAGACGAGTACTTCACCGAAGAGCAATTGGGCAGTTCCTATGAACATGCCGGAGCGTGTATCACCGGACTGATAGCCCAAACACCGGGCATCGTGGCTTTCGTACCAGAGCAGTTTATCACCAGCCCTGACGCTGTCCATCGGATTAAAGACAGCACCATCTCCGTAAAGGACGTGTTTGCCGGAGCCGAGTGGTTTCCTACGGCTACCCCCGCCCCCTTGTTTGGCTTTTTACCTCTGATAACCGGCACGTTATGGGTGAGTCTGTTTGCCATTCTGATAGCACTTCCTTTCGGGTTGGCAGTGGCTATCTATATGTCCGAAGTAGCCCACGCCAAGATTCGCGACATTCTGAAGCCCGTCATCGAATTGCTAAGCGGCATTCCGTCGGTGGTGTACGGCTTCTTCGGGTTGATTGTCATCGTACCGTTATTGCAACAGGTGTTCAACCTGCCCGTAGGAGAAAGCGGGTTGGCCGGTAGCGTGGTACTGGCCATCATGGCCTTGCCCACCATCATCACCGTCACCGAAGATGCCATGCGCAATTGCCCCCGTGCCATGCGCGAAGCCAGCTTGGCTTTAGGTGCCTCACAATGGCAAACCATTTATAAAGTAGTCATCCCCTACTCCATATCGGGCATTACTTCGGGCGTGGTATTGGGCATCGGACGTGCCGTCGGCGAGACGATGGCCGTGCTGATGGTGACGGGTAATGCAGCAGTTATCCCTCACACCATCCTCGAGCCCTTGCGTACCATTCCCGCCACCATTGCCGCCGAACTGGGTGAAGCTCCTGCCGGAGGTCCCCATTATGCAGCCTTGTTCCTGCTGGGTGTGGTACTGTTCTTCATCAGTTTAGCCATCAACTTGACTGTAGAAAGTGTGTCAGGACGCAAACGCTAATCAATCATCGCTTAATCCATATTTATTTATGAATAAGAAACATTTTTCCCAAAACATAGCCTTCGGCCTGTTTCGTTTACTAAGCCTGAGCGTAGTACTTACCTTGTTCGCCATCCTCTTTTTTATTATATATAAAGGTATAGGTGTCATCAACTGGAACTTTCTTACCACAGCTCCTACCGATGGCATGACAGCAGGCGGCATCTGGCCCGCCATCGTCGGCACGTTCTACCTGATGGTAGGTAGTGCCTTGTTTGCCTTTCCTGTAGGAGTAATGAGTGGCATCTACATGAACGAATATGCCTCCAAGGGATGGGTTGTACGTTTTATCCGCATGATGACCAACAACCTGAGCGGCATTCCTTCCATCGTGTTCGGCCTTTTCGGCATGGCTTTGTTCGTCAACTGGATGGACTTCGGTGACAGTATTCTGGCCGGTTCGCTCACCTTGGGTCTGCTGGCCTTGCCACTGGTAATACGCACCACCGAAGAAGCTTTGAAAGCCATCCCCGACAGCATGCGCGAAGGTAGCCGGGCATTAGGAGCTACCAAACTACAAACCATCTGGCACGTTATCCTGCCTATGGGTATGCCCAACATTATCACCGGACTGATCTTGGCCTTGGGACGTGTATCGGGCGAAACGGCGCCGATTCTGTTCACCTGTGCCGCTTACTTCCTGCCCCAACTGCCCGAAAGCATTTTCGACCAGTGTATGGCATTGCCTTACCACCTGTATGTCATCTCGACTAGCGGGACGGACATCGACGCCCAGCTTCCCATTGCATACGGGACAGCATTGGTACTCATTGTCATCATCCTGTTTGTCAACTTATTAGCCAACGCGCTACGCAAGTATTTTGAGAATAAAATTAAATCAAACTAAAACATATAATCTCCAAGCATATTCAATCAAATTATGGAAAATATCATAGAAACGCGTGACGTAAATTTCTGGTATGGTGATTTCCATGCCTTGAAAGGGATCACCATGGACATTCAAGAAAAATCGGTTGTCGCTTTCATCGGTCCGTCAGGATGCGGTAAATCAACCTTCCTTCGCCTGCTAAACCGTATGAACGACCTTATTCCTGCCACCCGATTGGAAGGCGAAATCAAAATAGAAGGCACAGACATCTATGGCAAAGGTGTCAAAGTGGACGAATTGCGCAAACGGGTAGGAATGGTGTTTCAACGCCCCAACCCTTTCCCGAAAAGCATCTTTGAAAATGTAGCTTATGGCTTGCGGGTGAATGGAGTAAAGGATAAGGACTTCATCCGCCAGCGTGTGGAAGACAGTCTGAAAGGAGCCGCCTTGTGGAATGAAGTAAAGGACAAGTTGAAAGAATCGGCATACGCCCTGTCCGGAGGCCAGCAACAGCGCCTCTGTATCGCCCGGGCCATGGCCGTCTCACCCAAAGTCCTGCTAATGGACGAACCGGCTTCGGCCCTCGACCCTATATCGACCGCCAAAGTGGAAGAGCTGATACACGAGTTGAAGAGCGAATACACCATTGTCATCGTCACCCACAACATGCAACAGGCATCGCGCATCAGCGATAAAACAGCCTTCTTTTACATGGGGCAAATGGTGGAATATGGCGATACCAAACAAATCTTCACCAATCCCGAAAAAGAACAAACACAAAATTATATAACGGGACGTTTCGGTTAAAAAAATTATTTGATTAACTTTGACGCCAAAAGATGACCCTTCAGAATGATAAAGTGGCAGCAGTTCAGCCTGATTTCCCCTTACTGAATGGTATAAACTAAATAGGATTAGTTACTTAATAAATAATAGAGCTCTATGGTAAAATTCATCGAAAGCGAACTCATTCTGCTAAAAAAAGAAATTAACGAAATGTGGACGCTGGTGTACAACCAGCTTGACCGTGCGGGCGAATCGGTATTGACACTCGACAAAGAACTAGCTCGCCAGGTACTGATACACGAACGTCGTGTCAATGCCTTCGAGCTAAAGATAGATAGCGACGTAGAAGACATCATTGCTCTCTATACCCCCGTCGCCATCGACCTTCGCTTCGTTTTAGCCATGTTAAAGATCAACAATAACCTGGAACGTTTAGGCGACTTTGCCGAAGGCATCGCACGCTTTGCCTTGGAAGAAAAAGAATTGGTACTGGATGCCGACCTTATCAAGAGTCTCCGACTGGAGGAAATGATGCGGCAAGTACTCTCTATGCTTGAACTGGCCAAGCGTGCCCTCCAGGAAGAAAGCCAAGAACTGGCTACATCCGTCTTTGCCAAAGACCAATTGTTGGACGAAATTAATGCCAATGCCGCTAAATTACTGGCTGACTACATCGCCAAGCATCCTGAAAGCGCTTTATCATGCCTGAACCTGGCCGCTGTATTCCGCAAACTGGAACGTGCCGGAGACCACATTACCAATATCGCCGAGGAAATTGTTTTCTATATTGATGCTAAAGTGCTGAAACACCATAATAAAACAGACGAAGGGTATCCTAAAGAATAAACTTAAAAGGAGTAAGATTGACGAGAAGGTAACGGGGCAAACAGCAGTAAAACTCTTTTAGAATGATAAGAAAACCAAAGAATATTTTAAAAAAAGATGTTATAAGACATATTTTTTAATTTGGTCTTTATCGACAAAAGGGTCTATATTTGCACCGTTATCCTGAAAACAATCTTTTTACCTTAAAAAAAAACTAATACCTATTGAAAACTGGGAAACGGGACTTTGTGAAAAGCTCCGTTTTTTTGTGCCCATTTTTCAAGCGTATTTTGTATCTTTGCCCAATGATATTTTCAGTTTAATCAATTATTCTTTTTAATGCTATGTTTTCTGGAATTGTAGAAGAATGCGCCACATTGGTGGCCATGGTGAAAGAACAGGAGAATGTACATTTCACCTTCCGATGTTCATTTGTGGGCGAACTTAAAATAGATCAAAGCGTCTCACACAATGGCGTATGCCTGACCGTCGTATCCTTGACAGATGACACCTATACCGTCACAGCCATGAAAGAAACCCTTGACCGCTCCAACCTAGGGTTGCTCCAGATAGGAGACGAGGTAAACGTGGAGCGAAGTATGCTGATGAACGGACGACTGGACGGACACATTGTACAAGGACATGTGGATCAGACTGCCACTTGCACGGACGTACAGGATGCTGAAGGAAGTTACTACTTCACCTTCCGGTACGCTTTCGACAAGGAGATGGCCCGTCGGGGATACATGACAGTGGACAAAGGCTCGGTCACGGTGAACGGAGTCAGCCTGACGGTGTGCAACCCGACCGATGATACTTTCCAGGTGGCCATCATCCCCTATACCTATGAACATACCAACTTCCATGCCATCCGGGTGGGAAGCGTGGTGAACATTGAATTTGACATTATCGGGAAATACATCAGCCGGATGATTCAATACCAATGATTCAGACCTTATTCATCGGCTATGGGACGAGGCAATAACTCTTCCTGGACGTTGTTCATACTCCTCCAGAGACTGTAACGGGCTTCGCGAGACATTGCCTCGAGCTGGCGAAGGATGCCTTTCATCGACGCACGATGCGACTCGTGTTCGTAAGGGCAATTCTTCACCTGCTTCCGATAGCCACGCAAGGTAGCCAGTTCTTCCAGATCGGCTTCATGCACCAGACACATCGGGCGAATGATAGTCATATCGAACTTCTTCATCACCAAACGAGGCGGCATGGTACTGAAAGCTCCTTGGAAAACTTGATTCATCAGAAGCGTCTCGAGGATATCGTCCATGTGATGCCCCAAAGCAATCTTGTTGCATCCTTGCTCCTTAGCTACGGTAAAAAGAGCCTTCCGACGATTCCAAGAACAAAGGAAACAAGGCGACTTGCGTAGGTCCGTCGAAGCATCAAATTCAGTTTCGCTCAGGACAAAAGGTACTTGCAAGTCCTCACAAAAGGCACGCAAATAGTCCACATCACTCTGATAAGGTATATTGCGCATCACCACATGAGCCGCCACCAAAGCAAAGCGCGGTTTGTAAATGCGTGCCCTGCGAGCCAACAACTCCACCAATGCCAACGAATCTTTACCTCCCGAAAGCCCGATGAGCACCCGGTCGCCATCGTCCACCAGCCCATACTCCATCATACCTTTCATGAGCCGACGTTCGATTCTTTTCCACAATTTTTGTTCTTCCGTCATTTGCATACCGTTCTTCTCCTCTATGAATGAGCGTGCAAAAGTAAGGCAAAAGAACGAATTAAAGAAGAATTAACATGATTGAATGGAGGAAAGAAGCTATATTCGGGATTAATTTGTATTTTTGTACACTATATCATCAAGTAGAAACAAGTATGAAAAAGAAATATCTTCTGTTACTCTTCCTGATTTGTCTCCCCGAGCTATCGAAGAACCTTCATGCACAAACATTGGCACAAGCCCGTGAAATGTATGCTAAGGGAGACTATCAGCAAGCCAAGCCCACATTCGAACGTTTGGTGAAATCCGCTCCTTCCAATGGAAACTACAACTTATGGTACGGAGTATGTTGTTTAGAAACAGGCGATTATGAGCAGGCGGTACCCTATCTGGAGAAAGCCGTGAAACGCCGGGTGCCCAGCGGACAATATCACTTGGCACGTGCCTATGACAAAACTTATCGCTTTGAAGAAGCCGAGGAAGTGTGTAACGCTTACCTGAAAGACTTGACACGCCGACGCCGTGACACAGGAGAAGCCGACAGCCTGGCAGAATGTATCCGCACTCACCTGCGTATGATGAAAGGAGTGGAGCGTGTGTGTGTGATCGATAGTTTTGTGGTTTCCAAAACCCATTTTCTGGATGCCTACCGGATAGGCACCGAATCGGGAAGCCTCTCCTTGTATGAAGAACATTTCGAAGATAATGGAAAGTCGGGAGGTACTGTATACGAAACCGAATTGGGAAACAAACTTTATTATAGTGAACTCCAACCCGACAGCACCCTTGCCCTGCTGACTAGTGCCAAACTACTAGACGGATGGAGTCAAGGCACCCTGCTTCCTGAAAGCATTAACCAAGGAGTTAATGCCAATTATCCTTTTGTCATGGCCGACGGAGTGACCCTTTACTATGCCGCCGACGGGAAGGAGTCGATGGGGGGATATGACATTTTTGTCACCCGATACAACACCAATACCAACAATTTCCTAACACCCGAAAACGTAGGTATGCCTTTCAACTCACCTTACAATGACTATATGTATGTGGTCGATGAATATAACAATCTGGGATGGTTTGCTTCCGACCGCTACCAACCTGCCGATTCGGTCTGCATCTATGTTTTCATCCCTAATCCGTCCAAGCAAGTCTATGACTATGAACTCATGGATAAGGAGCAATTACGGAGACTGGCCAGTTTGAGAAGCATCGGACAGACCTGGAGCGATGCCGCTATGGCGCAAGATGCCCGTCAGCGCTTGATGCAGGCCATGCAGCGCGAACCCAAGAAGCAACAAGCCTACGACTTTACCTTCATCATCAACGATGAGCGTACCTATCACCAGTTGGCGGACTTCCAATCGGCCCGGGCCAAGGAACTTTTCAGTCAGTATCGCCAATTGGAGCAAGGGTATCGGAAACAACAAGAAGCATTGACCAATGCCCGCACGAAATATATGCAAGCATCAGATAGCAACAAAGCCCAGCTCGCACCCGCCATCCTCGACTTGGAGAAACGCGTAAGGCAACTCCATGACGAGGTAGAGGAAGCGGCCAAGCAAGTACGCAATGCAGAGATTCAAACCCATCAATAACCCATTCAGCCTATGGAGATTGCCATCATCGCCGTGCTACTCATCGTAGCCATCATCCTGTTTCTGGTGGAGCTTTTCCTCGCTCCGGGCATCACCATCGCCGGTATCCTGGCCGGAGGATGCTACCTCTATGCCAACTATTACGCCTTCACTCACCTGGGAATGACGGGAGGCTTCGTCACCCTGAGCATATCGGCCGTGGCATGCGTCGTCTCGCTCATCCTGTTCATGCGCTCCAAGACGTTGGACCGGGTGTCACTCAAGACCAACATTACCGGCAAGGTGGACCGCACAGCCGAGCGTAGCATCAAGGTGGGCGACACGGGTATCACCACTACCCGCCTGGCTCTGGTGGGCTATGCCGACATCGGAGGACAGATTGTCGAAGTGAAGTCGGCCGACGGCTTCCTCGACGAGAAAACGCCCATCGTCGTGACACGCATCACCGACGGCATCCTCTTCGTGCAGAAATCCGCCGATGAACAGGGATAAGAAAACGAAAATCGTAAATCGTAAATCACTAAATCGTAAATAAACTTATGGACTCAAGTACACTCTACCTCACGGGCTTCCTCATTGTAGGGGGCATCATCTTCCTGGTACTCTTCTTCCACTACGTGCCTTTCTTCCTTTGGTTGTCGGCCAAGGTGTCGGGCGTCAACATCTCGCTGGTGCAACTCTTCCTGATGCGCATCCGTAACGTGCCGCCTTATGTCATCGTGCCCGGTCTTATCGAGGCGCATAAGGCGGGATTGAGCAACATCACACGTGACGAACTGGAGGCACACTATCTGGCCGGAGGCCACGTAGAAAAGGTGGTTCACGCCCTGGTATCGGCCTCCAAAGCCCGCATCGAACTTCCCTTCCAGATGGCTACAGCCATCGACCTGGCAGGACGCGACGTGTTCGAGGCCGTGCAGATGTCCGTCAACCCCAAGGTGATAGACACGCCCCCGGTGACCGCCGTGGCCAAAGACGGTATCCAACTCATCGCCAAGGCCCGCGTGACGGTGCGCGCCAACATCCGCCAATTGGTGGGAGGTGCCGGCGAAGACACCGTGCTGGCCCGCGTAGGCGAAGGCATTGTCTCCTCCATCGGCTCTTCCGAGAGCCACAAGCAGGTGCTGGAAAACC
>CALUOT010000031.1 GCA_944322355.1 uncultured Bacteroides sp.
CACCAACGGAACGTCATTTACCATACGAAGTCTGAAGGAGCAAGAGGCGAGGGATATTTACGATTTGTTGCTTGTCAAGTGCAGTGTCGATCGGATGTAAACATAAGCACTTGCGCCTTGTCCTTTCCTTGCCCAGCCACTCCATGAAGGTGATACCTACGGTGACGCTATGGGGATACCACAGGGCGTTGATTGCTTGCTTCCCTAATCCGTGGAAACAAAAAAATGAAGAACCATCCTCAAAGGATCATTCTTCATTCATTCTATTTGCGTTTGCTCTTTCGGCTATTTTTGCGCCGTAGCCATGTTGTCTTGCAAGCGTTGGTTTTCTTCAAGCAATTTCATGTTTTCTTTCGCCTTGGTGATGTAGTCCTTCACCAAAGGATTTTGTTTAAAGCAAAGAGGAGCGGTCTTCATGATGTCTTCAATGGCAGGAGTCATCACAGGATAGGGCAACGTACTGCATATCATCATAAATACACTGGGGCCTAAGGCATTCTCGAAATTCGTCTCAATGAAGTTCTTCACATAATCATCCATTTCCCGCCCTAACGAATCGACTTCATGCTTCAGTTTCTCGTGGATGTCATCCAGTTGCACCCCGTCGAGTACCAAGCGGGCTTCTTTCCTTTCCACCTGTTCGATGGCCAGTTCCATCTGATTGCGTTTGTCTATGAACTGGTACAACATGTCATTCAAGGGTGTACCCTCTGCCCGCAACTGCGTATGGGCAATATTGACTTTGATTTTCCCATTTTCCAGCACCAGGGGCATTAATCCTTCTTCGTTCATATAGAGGGTCACCATCCGCACACTGTCCACCGGACCTTTCATTTTGAACAGCCCATGCACCATCTCGGCCGAATCGACCACCACCCATTCTCCATCCTGAAAAGATTTCAGATACAACATTTTCCCGTCCAGGCTGGTTATCGTGGATTTCCCTTCTATCTTATAGCCTTTGCTACAGGAAGTCAGGAACAATACCATCATCAAAAAAGGCCAAATACTATTCAAACTTGCTTTTGTCATGTAAGAAAGATTTTATGAACAACTCACGGCAAAGGTATTAATATTCCTTATAATCAGAACGAGAAGAAAGGATTTTTCATTTGGTTTACGTATTTTTGCCTATAAATTTTCAAACTTAAAGTTAAAGAAACTGATATATGCCGATTTACGCCCCGTTTGCCCGTCCGCTTTATGTGATGCTGAAGCCCGTAGGAGCTTTGTGCAACCTGGCATGCAAGTACTGTTATTACTTAGAAAAAAGCAGACTCTACGCAGACACGCCCCGGCACGTGATGAGTGAAGACCTGTTGGAGAAGTTCATTAAGGAATACATCTCCGCACAGACCATGCCGCAGGTGCTTTTCACCTGGCATGGGGGAGAAACGTTAATGCGTCCCCTATCCTTCTACCGACGCGCCATGGAACTCCAACGCCAATATGCAGGAGGACGTACCATTGATAACTGCATCCAGACCAACGGCACCCTGCTGACTGACGAGTGGTGTCGTTTCTTCAAAGAAAATAACTGGCTGGTAGGCGTATCCATCGACGGGCCTCAGGAGTTTCATGACGAGTATCGACGGGACAAGCAGCGACGCCCTTCCTTCCACAAAGTCATGCAAGGCATTGAACTCCTGAAGAAGCATGGAGTGGAATGGAATGGAATGGCGGTGGTAAACGATTTTAATGCCGACTATCCGCTGGAATTTTATCAATTCTTCAAAGACATAGGATGCCACTACATCCAGTTTACCCCCATCGTAGAGCGTCTTTTGCCGCACAAGGACGGACGGCAACTGGCTTCCGTGTGCGATGAGGAAGAAAAGGCGCAGATAGCCGACTTCTCCGTAAGCCCGGAGCAATGGGGCGACTTCTTGTGCGCTATTTTCGACGAATGGGTTAAGAAAGATGTAGGCACGTACTACATCCAACTTTTCGATGCGACGCTGGCCAATTGGATGGGTGAGCCTCCCGGCGTATGTACCCTGGCGCCGACCTGTGGACATGCGGGAGTGATGGAATTCAATGGCGATGTCTATGCATGCGACCATTTCGTTTTTCCCGAATACAAACTGGGCAACATCTACCGCCAATCGTTAGTGGAAATGATGTATGGCGAACGCCAGCAACGCTTCGGTTTGGACAAGGACGCGTCGCTCCCTCGGCTCTGCAAAGCCTGCCCTTGGCTTTTCGCTTGCCACGGAGAATGCCCCAAAAACCGCTTCTTGCGCACCCCCGAAGGCGAACCGGGCTTAAACTATTTGTGCAAAGGCTACCGGAAGTTCTTTCAACATGTCGCTCCTTACATGGACTTCATGAAGCAGGAATTACTCAACAAACGTCCTCCTGCCAATGTCATGCAGATGGTGGACAAACTACCCCAATAAAAATCATTCATTTTAACTATAAAAATATGAGAATTAAGAAGTATCTGATCGCGGCCTATGCCGCCTTACTGGCCTGCTCTGTACAGGCCGACGAAGGAATGTGGTTGCTCCAACTCCTGAAGCAACAGAATTCCATCGAGCTGATGAAGAAACAAGGACTCAAGTTGGAAGCTGATGACCTGTATAACCCAAACGGCGTATCGCTTAAAGATGCAGTAGGCATCTTTGGAGGAGGATGTACGGGAGAAATCATCTCGCCCGAAGGCCTCATCCTCACCAACCACCATTGCGGATATGCTTCCATCCAGCAACACAGCTCCGTGGAGCACGACTACCTGACGGACGGCTTCTGGGCCATGAATCGGGGTGAGGAGCTTCCTACACCGGGATTGAAATTTCGCTTCGTACACCGCATCGTGGACATCACCGACTTGGTGAACGTCAAAGTGAAAGCCGGTGAAGTGGACGAATACCAAGCCATGACCCGTCCTTTCCTTAGTAAACTGGCCAAAGAAGAATTGGAGAAGAGCGACTTGAAAGGCAAACCAGGCATCGAGCCTTTGGCACTCCCCTTCTATGCAGGCAACAAGTATTACCTCATCTACTATAAAGTATATAGCGACGTACGCATGGTAGCTGCTCCCCCTTCGTCCATAGGCAAGTTCGGAGGAGAAACGGACAACTGGATGTGGCCCCGCCACACAGGCGACTTCTCCATCTTCCGCATTTATGCTGACAAAAACGGTGAACCCGCCGAATACAGTCCGGAAAACGTACCTCTGAAGACTCCCAAGTACTTACCCATCTCCATCAAAGGACTGAACGAAGGAGACTATGCCATGATTATGGGTTTCCCCGGCTCAACCGAACGCTATCTGACCGAAAGCGAAGTGCGTCAAACCATGACGGCTTACAACCAAGCCATGATAGACATGCGCACCGTTTACCTCGATGTATTGAAGAAGTACATGCGTGAGAGCGACCAGATACGTATCCAGTATGCCAACAAGTTTGCCGGAAGCAGCAACTACTGGAAAAACTCCATCGGTATGAACAAAGCCATCATTGACAACAACGTACTGGGTACCAAGGCTGAACAGGAAAAGCAATTCGCCCTCTTCGCCCAAGGGAAACCCGAATACGAAGGTGTGGTTGACAAGATAGATGCCATCGTGGAGAAAGTGACTCCCTCCTTACGCCGCCTCATGTACCTCTCCGAAGGACTGAACCGTACCATCGAGTTCGGATGCCCGCCTGCCGTGATGGACAAGATTAAAGAAGCTATTGAAACCAAGAACGACTCACTCTTGGAAGCCTCTAAAACCCAACTGGAAAAATCCTACGAAAACATTTTCAACAAGGACTATGACATGGAAGTGGACCGTGCCGTAGCTAAAGCCATGTTGCCCGCTTTGGCCAAAGCCTTGTCACCGGACGAACTGCCCGCTTTCTACCAAACCATCCAAGATAAATTTAAAGGCAACACGAATGCTTTTGTAGATGACTTGTATGACAACTCTATCCTCTCCAGCCGTGAGAATCTGGACAAATTCCTGAAGAAACCCAGCGTAAAAGCCATCGAGAAAGACCCGGCCACTCACTATAGCCGCACGAAGTTGGCCAAACTGCGCGAAGTGGCCGAAGAAGTTTCGCAAAAGGAAGAAGGTATCGACCTGCTCCACAAAGCCTATATCCGGGGTTTGAATGAAATGAAGCTTCCCATGCCTTCTTATCCAGACGCCAACTTTACCATCCGCCTCACCTATGGCAATGTAAAGGCTTATAATCCGAAAGACGGCGTGCATTACAAGTATTTTACCACAACCGACGGCATCTTGGAAAAAGAAGACCCGGAAAATCCGGAATTCGTCGTACCTGCCAAGCTGAAAGAACTCATCCAAAAGAAGGACTTCGGACGTTATGCCATGGCCGATGGAACCATGCCCGTATGCTTCCTCACTACTAATGACATTACGGGAGGAAACTCCGGTTCACCTGTCATTGATGGCGAAGGTCACTTGATAGGATGTGCGTTCGACGGTAACTGGGAATCGTTGAGCGGCGACATCAACTTTGATGATAACCTCCAACGTTGCATCGCTCTCGACATCCGTTACATGCTCTTCATCCTCGACAAGCTGGGTGGTTGCCAACACTTAATCAATGAAATGACTATCATTGAATAAGAGCCTACTCAAATAGTAAAAAAGAGAGGGGGTCGTACTACAACTTTACGGTCCCCTCTTCTTCTTATGCTTATAACAACAATCAATGGTTACATCAAATTGCTTGCCAACTCACTCAACTCGCTACGCTCTCCTTTCACCAAATTGACATGGGCGAATAGTTTTTGATCGCGCATGCGGTCAATCATATAAACCAAGCCGTTGGATTGGCTATCCAAATAAGGCTGATCGATTTGCTGAATATCTCCCGTAAATACCATTTTGGTGCCTTCACCAGCACGAGTGATGATGGTCTTGATTTCATGAGGAGTTAAGTTCTGGGCTTCATCTATGATGCAATACGTCTCGCTAAGACTACGTCCGCGAATGAAAGCCAATGCTTCAATCACGAGCTGATTACTTTTTTGCATCTCATCCAGCCGTTTCACTTCACTAGAACTAGCTGCAAACTGATGCTTGATAACATTCAGATTATCAAACAAAGGTTGCATGTAAGGAGCTACTTTCTCATTCGCATCTCCCGGCAAGAAACCGATGTCTTTATTAGACAACGCCACAATGGGACGTGCCAGCAAAATCTGCTTGTATTCATTCATCTGTCGTAAAGCAGCCGCCAAGGCCAATAACGTTTTCCCCGTACCAGCCTTACCGGTGACAGCCACCAACTTAATATTCGGATCATTCAGTACTTCTAAAGCAAAGCTTTGCTCGGCATTGCGTGGCTCGATGCCATAATTCTTCATCTTGTTTACCCGACACACGGCATGAACAAAAGGATTATAACGGGCCAGAACACTGTTGCGTTCACTCTTCAGTACAAAACATTCATTGGGATGAATAATGTCCTTAAAATCGAATTCTCCCAAATCAATCCCTTCTTTGGAAGCATAAATACGGTCTATCAAAGCAGGATCAATGCCATCGAATACTTCATTGGACTTCTCAAAGATATCCACATTAACCACTTTGTCGGTAATGTAATCCTCACACAAAATGCCAATAGAGCGAGCCTTCATCCGCAAATTGACATCTTTGGTCACCAAAATGGTTTTCATTTTGGGATATTTCGCCGCCAACCAATCGGCCACAGCCAAAATCTGATGATCGGGTTTCCGCTCAGGGAAAGAGGTATATACCCGTTTCGACTCCACATCGCCCGTCACCACAAACAGTTTACCCAAGCCTCCACCCAAAGAAGCTCCTTTCGTAAAAAGCTTGTCATCAGTAATCTCGTCCAGTTCACGAACAAACTCACGCGCATTGTAATTAATTTGCTCATTGCCCTTCTTAAACTTATCCAGTTCTTCGAGTACTACAATAGGCAAATAGATGTCGTTCTCCTGGAAATTCTTCAAACACTTGTAATCATGTAAGATTACATTCGTGTCAATTACAAAATTTTTCTTGGTTCCCATAACGAGTCAGATTTAAAATAGTTCCTATCTTTGTGCTTTAAAGTTAAGCATTTTGTCGTTAGAAGGGAGCCTATTCCCGTTAAATATCTTAAAAGATGGATTATCAGAACACTTTAGAGTACTTATATAATAGCATCCCTATGTTCCAACAAGTAGGAGGAGCAGCCTACAAAGAGGGATTGGAAAATACGCAAGCGCTGGATTCCCACTTCGGCTATCCGCACCAACAATACCGGACCATCCACGTAGCGGGGACCAATGGCAAAGGGTCTTGTTCACACACATTGGCTGCCATTCTACAAGAAGCGGGATACCGCGTCGGACTTTACACTTCTCCTCACCTGGTAGACTTTCGCGAACGCATCCGTGTCAATGGCCAACCGATAGCCGAAGATTATGTAATTCAGTTTGTAACCGAAGAACGTCATTTCTTTGAACCCTTGTATCCATCATTCTTTGAGTTGACCACCGCCATGGCTTTTCGCTATTTTGCTGACCAAAAAGTTGATGTTGCAGTTGTTGAAGTCGGCATGGGCGGACGGTTAGATTGTACCAACATCATTCATCCAGACTTGTGCATCATTACCAACATCAGTTTTGACCACACCCAGTTCTTAGGAGACACTTTGGAGAAAATTGCCAGCGAGAAAGCCGGCATTATGAAAGAAGGCACACCGGTTGTGATTGGTGAAGCTACTTCGGAGACTCGTCCTGTATTTCAATCGCGAGCTGAAGTCCTGAATGCTCCCATTTACTTTGCCGAAGATTACGACCGAGAAGACTATCCCGGCGTAGAATTTGAATTAAAAGGCTTGTACCAACAAAAAAACCGTCAAACTATTCTCACCGCTCTGCCTTTACTCAAAGAAGCTGGATATCACATGGACGAGCAGAATGTCCGTAACGGATTCGCTCACGTCACCCGACTGACAGGGTTAATGGGTAGATGGCAAAAACTACAGGATGCTCCCACCTTAATTTGCGATACCGGACATAATGTAGGAGGTATCCGGTATATCGTCGAGCAACTGAAACAACAAACTTACCGTCAGTTACATATCGTGATGGGCATGGTAAGCGACAAAGACATCCGTGGCGTATTAGCCCTGATGCCTCGAGAAGCCATATATTACTTTACCCAAGCCAGTGTCCGACGAGCTATGCCGGCCAATCGACTGAAAGAATTAGCTCAAGCGGAAGGTTTACAAGGTGAATGCTATGCCAATGTGCCTTCAGCCGTCAAAGCAGCACAAGAAAAAAGCCTCCCTGAAGATTTTATCTTCGTAGGAGGCAGTAGTTTCATCGTAGCCGACTTATTAGCGAACCGCAATGCACTCAATCTCCACTAAAGCATCTTTCGGCAAGGCTTTCACTGCCACAGCCGAACGAGCCGGGAAATCGCCTTCGAAATAAGTGCCATACACGGCATTCATATCGGCAAATAAAGACATATCAGCCAAGAAAACCGTAGTCTTAACAATGTTTGTCATACTCAGGCCCGCCTCTTCCAGAATGTGTTTCACATTCTCCAACGATTGGCGGGCTTGGGCAGAAACCCCTTCGGGCATTACTCCCGTAGCTGCATCAATGGGCAACTGACCTGATACAAACAACATACCACCTGCTTCAATAGCCTGACTGTAAGGCCCTATGGCACCGGGCGCTTTCAGACTGCAAATTACTTTCTTCATGTTCTCAATGTTTTTAAGTTTCTATCTTTTAAACCTTCACAAGAAAATTTTCTTCTTGCATATGCAGTATTCTGCTGCCATACGCATTTATTATAGTGAACCTAGAAAAGATGGGTGTTCACTCATACCTTATTTTAATAACTCAGACTTAACTATGAAGGGAAGTTTCCCAAGAAAAGCCTCGCCGACCTGCGAGGCTTCTTTTTTATTTTCCTATTTACAATGCTTTTCTATCAGCTCGTCTACATTCGGATCGCCCAACTCTTTCGCTTTGGCCAGACTAGCGCATGCAGCCTCTTTTTGTTTCATCTGTATCTGCGCAATCCCCATCAACCGATAAGCTTCAGCATAGTTAGCATCTATCGCCAATGCCTCCTGCAAGACTTTTACTGCCTCTTCGTTACGCCCCACACGAATATTAATCACAGCTAACTCAGCCCGATAAGTCAAGTCTTTAGGATTCAAAGCAATGGCACTGGCCATATCATCCAAAGCCCGCTGATATTGTTTCGACTTCAAAGCTGCTTGCTCACGATAGTAATAAAAAACATCGTTGACGTTTCCTTTCACCGCCTCATAATAAGCATCATAATCGAACACCGCCTGACGAGGTTTATTGGCTACCATATAAGCTTGTGCACGCTCTAACAAATAAGGAGCAGCTTCCTGCGTATAAGGTTTATTAAAGCGAACTACACAACTATCCAACAATGCTAATACTTCCTCCGAAGGCGCTTTCATAGCCTCCTTAATTTTGGCCGTAGTATAAAAAGTAGCCGGAGAAGCCAATTCAGAATGATTCACCTCATTATATACCTCAAGAGCCGCAGGAAAATCTCCTTTAGCAAACAAAATATCACCCTCCGTTTGAACATACACCGAAAGCGGATTTATTTTAATGGCTTCCCGTATTTCCTCTATAGCCTTATCTAAAGTCCAATCACCGTACGGTTTATCAGGATTCTCCAGCACATAGTTCGAAATCACTTTAGCCCGATTATAATATACATCATCTTTCTGCTGCGCTACCTCCAATGCCTTGTCCAAATCATCAGAAACTTGGTCAAGTGTTGCTTCATCTTTCGAGGCCAACATGCGTTGAGATGCCCGACGCATATAGCCATCAGGACTATTCGGATACTGTGCAATGAAATCGTTTAATACCGTCATGTATTTATCAGCCGAAAGTTGTGATGATGCCATAAACAGAAAAACCAATGCTTCCTGCTCAGTGTCTGGAAGTGCTTTCTTAATGCCTATATCTTTCAAAGTCGCATCTCCATAAGACAAAGCCGAAATCTTTTGAGACATGACATAATTAGCATCTACCGCATAACAAATGGTTGCCGTATCCTGCCTCGAAGCCTTTTGAGCGAGGCCAAATACTTCCCCCTCCATAGTCATTAAAGGGCAGCTAACCATTTTATCAGCCAACTTCATCGTAAGCGTATAATATGAATAGTTATCTGCAACTTTATCCACCTCTTTCACTTTACCCGCTGTATAAGTACGACTTTTCTGAGTTGAATAAGGCAAAAGACACACCTCAGTTCCTACTGCCGGAACTCGCTGAGCAATAACCAATGCTGGAACTCGCTTTTCGGTAATGGCTACACGAAATTTCACCACATCATACATATCATCTGCTCCCATAATAGCTTCGACCGGCATTTGTTTTCCTTCATAATTCACAATTACGGCTCTTGCGGCTCCTTTAAATAAAGTATAGTCAGACAAAGCAATCCCGTCTTCACTCACAAAGAAGCCATTACCTGAATTCAGAATTTTATCCGATTTATCATAAGTAATCACTGAGAATATAGCACGTTTGGCTTTCTCTACCCATTTAGGTTGTGCCATTGTCCACTGGGAAAGCAAACAGAGGGCTAACACAAAAAAAAGATTCTTTCTTATCATTTTCTACGTATTCAATTTCTTTGTTTAACAGCTTCATAAATCAGAATACCAGCGGCAACTGAAACATTCAATGATTCAATTGTTCCGAACATGGGTATCCGCACCCATTCATCACACAAGGCCAAATGTTCATACGACACTCCTTTATCTTCCGCCCCCATAATCACGCACAAAGGTCCCGTATAATCCGCTTTCACATAGTCATAATCCCCTTTTTCCGTGGCAGCCACAAGGTGGAAACCACTATTTTTCAGATACTGCAAAGTATCTTTCAAACTATGTTCCCGACAAACAGACAATGTATGCAGAGCTCCCGCAGAAGTCTTCACGGCATCGGCATTGACCGTCACGCTATTTTTAGCAGGAATAATCACGGCATCTACGGCAGCACATTCGCAAGTACGGGCTATCGCACCAAAGTTACGAACATCCGTCACTCCATCGAGCATCACAAAAAACGGTGTTTTACCCTGTTCATACAGAAAAGGTACCAAATCTTCCGTTTTCTGATAAGTAACGGCCGACACAAAAGCGACCACTCCCTGATGATTCTTACGGGTAATTTTATTGATTCGTTTGACTGGTACTCGTTGCACAGGTATCGATGTCCCTTTTAACGCACTAAACAACTCCTTCGACAAATCACTCTGAATATCCCTTTTCACCAATATCTTGTCGATATCCTTCCCCGCCTGAATAGCTTCAATCACGGCACGGACACCAAAAATCATTTCATTCTTATCCATCCTTATTTTTTATCTATCATTCATATTCCATTTACGAATGTCCCAACAAAGCACGCGCATTGTTCAAAGCCGCTTCAGTAAGCGTAGCTCCACTCAACATATGAGCAATTTCTTCTACCCGTTCTTCTTCCGTTAAACGACGTATATGACTATTGGTTTCCTGCTCATTGTCTTGCTTATATACTTTATAATGAACACGTCCTCGTGCTGCAATCTGCGGCAAATGCGTGATACTGATTACCTGAAGGTCGCTATCACCCATTTCCTGCATAATATCAGCCATACGATCGGCAATCTCACCGGAGACTCCGGTATCTATTTCATCAAACACAATAGTCGGCAACTTCACCGCACCTGCAATCATGGCTTTCACCGAAAGCATTACACGAGCTATTTCTCCTCCCGAAGCAACCGAAGAAATACTTTGCAAAGTTCCGTTTTTATTAGCAGAGAAAAGGAAGCTCACCGTATCAGCTCCATGAATGCCCGGTTCTTTCCGGACTCCCATCTCCACCTGAAAACGGACATTAGGCATCCCTAACGGTATGAGCCGGGAAGCCATTTGCCGTTCGACCTCCAAAGCAGCCTGTCGCCGAGCCTCGGTCAAAACTGCAGCTTGCTTCTTGACCTCCTCCAATAAAGCTGCACTACGAATTTTCAAACGCTCAATATCTTCGTCGGACGAGGTAATGGCCGAAAGCTTAGAAGCATACTCCCGCTCCAATGCCAACAACTCATCCACAGTATCTACATGATGTTTCTGTTCGAGGGTATAAATCAGATTCAACCGTTCGTTCACTTCATCCAAACGGGTGGGATTAAACTCTACTGTTTCTTCTCGATCGGCAATTTCCCGTGAAATGTCTTTCAGTTCAATATACAGCGCCTCCATACGCTCGGTCAGTTCACCTGCCGGAACATACATCGTTCTTAAAACTTGCAAACTATTCTGACACTCTTTCAAAGCACCAAGTACCCCACCTTCATCCGCACTCAGCAGTTGTCCGGCTCGATAAAGCCCGGCCTTGATGTCTTCTGCATGACTTAACATCTCTGCCTCTTGTTCCAACTCCTCCTGTTCGCCGGAAGTCAACTGAGCTTCTTCCAACTGCTCCCATTGAAAACGAAGGTAATCCTCATCCGAACGATTTTTTTCCGCCATAGCGATTAGGGCTTCCAAATCTCGTTCAGCTTGCCTCCACTCCCGATAAACCGTTTGATAAGCCTGAAGATCAGCATCATCATGTGCCAACAAGTCAAGCACATTCAATTGAAAACCCTCTTTATTCAACAACAGATTCTGATGTTGCGAATGAATGTCAATCAGTTGTTCACCCAGTTCTTTCATTTGTCCCAATGAAACCGGTGTATCATTGATAAAAGCACGACTCTTACCCGAAGCATAGACTTCACGACGCAAGATACATTCACCCTCGTATTCCAACTCATTTTCATCAAAAAACGACTGCATATCATAGGATGAAATATCGAATCGTGCCTCAATGATGCATTTCGACACACCTACCCGAATAGCCTTTACATCGGCACGCTGACCCAGCAACAAGCCCATGGCCCCTAAAATGATAGATTTCCCCGCTCCCGTTTCGCCTGTAATAACAGAAAAACCTCCTTCGAAAGCGATATCCAGCTTTTCAATCAATGCATAATTCTGTATGTAAAGTGAACGCAACATAGCACTTTCCTATTCCCGATTGTTTAACACCTCTACCAAATGATTGACAATATCCGTGGCCACTTCTACCTTCGACTTCAACGGAAATTCTATTTTTTTCTGACGGTCGACGAGAGTTATCTTATTGGTGTCGCATCGGAATCCTGCTCCTTCGTCATTCAACGAATTCAGTACAATGAAATCCAAATTCTTCCGTTCTAACTTATCTGCAGCGTTATGCAATTCATTCTGTGTTTCCAAAGCGAAACCTACCAAGACTTTTCTGTCGGGAAGTTCAGCTTTCATTTGCCCAAGTGCAGCAGCAATGTCCGATGTGGCTTTCAACTCCAAAGTCATATTCTCCTTTTTTTCCCGTTTGATTTTTTCCTCAGCCACTTGCACAGGAGTATAATCCGCTACTGCTGCACACAGAATGGCGGCATCCACACCAGCAAATACCGAAGTGGCAGCTTCGTACATCTGAGCGGCCGACTCCACATCTATACGCTGATGCATCGGATAACGGGGCTGACGTTGTACCGGTCCTGAAACTAGAATCACCTGAGATCCTCGACTTGCACACTCATCAGCCAAAGCGAAACCCATCTTCCCCGATGAATAGTTGCCGATAAAACGTACCGGATCTATTTTCTCGTAAGTCGGTCCCGTGGTGATTAAAATAGTTTTCCCAACCAAATCTCCTTCCCGGGCGGCAAAATAACACTCCAAATGTTGTATGATAGCATCCGGTTCTTCCATTCGTCCCTTCCCCACCAGATGACTTGCAAGTTCACCTGTATTGGGTTCTATGATATGATTCCCGTACGAGCGAAGTTTATCCAAATTCTGTTGAGTAGAAGGATGAGCATACATGTCCAAGTCCATAGCCGGAGCAACAAACACAGGTGCCTTAGCTGATAAATAAGTGGTAATCAACATATTGTCAGCCACTCCATTCGCCATCTTACCAATAGTAGAAGCTGTGGCCGGTGCTATCAGCATAGCATCGGCCCACAAACCCAAATCTACATGACTATTCCATGTTCCGTCCCGTTGGGCAAAAAACTCACTGATGACAGGTTTACTTGTCAGTGCGGACAAAGTGATTGGAGTAATAAACTCCTTACCGGCCGGTGTAATAACAACCTGCACTTCAGCCCCACGTTTTATTAAACCGCGAATAATATAGCATGCTTTATAGGCGGCAATGCTTCCCGTAATGCCCAATACGATTTTCTTTCCTTTCAATACGTTTGCCATAGGATACGGGAATTTTATTTCTTCTGAGTTAATTCGCGTAAACGAATTTTGGTTAACATTGCCTTGGTATTCAAGGTAAAGTCACTATTCAACATCCAACTGTAATAGCCCGGATCGCGCTTTAAGACTTCCGTTACGGACATTCCTTTGTATTTACCGAAATTAAAGACTTCGACACCTTTATCATCATATACCATACGACCGGCAAAGTCTACATTCTTCGTAAAGCTGGAATAGTCGGACAAAAATGCTATATCGTTCTTCAAGTCTGGATAGCGATCCAACTGAGCCATCAGCACCTCATAAGTGGCCCGCGTATCCGCTTCGGCCGTATGCGCATCCTCCAGATTCTTTCCACAATAAAATTTGTAAGCCGCCGACAAAGTACGTTGTTCCATCTTATGAAAAATGACTTGCACATCAACAAACTTCCGGCGTCCCAAGTCAATATCCACATTGGCCCGCAAAAATTCTTCAGCCAAAAGCGGAATATCGAAACGATTGGAATTGAATCCGGCCAAGTCACATCCCTCAATGTCGTGAGCTATGTTACGAGCTACTTCCTTGAAAACAGGGCAATCGGCTACATCTGCATCGTAAATACCATGCACCGCCGAAGCTTCTTCAGGGATATGCATCCCCGGATTGATACGCATCGTCTTTGATTCTTCGTTGCCATTGGGATAGATTTTCAGATAACAAATCTCCACAATACGGTCACTATTTATATTAGTACCAGTTGTCTCTAAATCAAAAAAGACTATCGGATTCTTCAAATTCAGTTTCATGCCAATTTCCTATCATTTAGTCGTTCAGCATCATAGGCATCAATAACATCAGCAAGTCTTCTTGTTCTTCTTGCTCCAATGGGATAATAACACCGGCACGCGAAGGATCGGCCAATTCTACCACCACTTCTTCGGCTGCAATATTATTCAGAATGTCCAACAAGAATGTCGACTTAAAGCCAATGCTCATATCATTCCCCTCATATTGACAAATCATTGTCTCTTCGGCAGAAGTAGAGAAATCGATGTCTTGTGCCGAAATAGTCATCTGATTATTACTCAGGCGAAGTTTAATCAAACTGCTGGCTTGCGAAGAAAAAATGGAAACACGACGCAAAGCACCGATAAACTGCATACGGTCCACAATCACTTTGAACGGATTATTTTGAGGAATCACTGAATTATAGTTCGGATAACGTCCTTCTATCAAACGGCATATCATGCGATAGCTTTCCAATGAAAACACGGCATTGCGTTCGTCAAACTCAAGTACTACGTCGCCCTGTTCCTTCGGGAGCAGATTCTTCATCAAATTGGCCGGTTTCTTGGGCAGGATGAAAGCTGCACGTTCGTTTCCGTGAGCCGCCAGTGTCTTGCAACGAACCAACTTATGACCATCCGAAGCCACGATTGTAATATCATCCGTTGTAATATCAAAATAAATACCGTTCATCACCGGGCGAAGTTCATCGTCTGCCGTGGCAAACACCGAACGGTTGATTCCATTCAGCAACACCGACGCCTCCATCTCCACCCGTACAGCATTGTTTCCCAAAGACACAGGCTGAGGAAATTCATCTGCATTCTGTCCCATTAAGCTATATTTACCATTCTGATACTGCACTGTGATTTCTAACGTGGCAGAATTAATGTCGAACGACAACGGTTGCTCGGGAATCTCTTTCAAAGCATCGAGCAAAGTTTTCGCCGTTACGGCAAAGCGCCCGTCGGCATCACTTTCATTCACTTCCAAAGTGGTAATCATAGTCGTTTCGCTATCGGACACGGTAACAGACAACGTTCCGTCCTGCAACTCGAACAGGAAACAATCTAAAATGGGCAGCGCATTCTTCGAATTAATCACACGGCTAATAGCCTGCAAATGACTGGAAAGCGCCGTACTTGACACGATAAATTTCATATAGTTGTTTTTATTTAAGTTTTTATTCCTATTTATTATATTCGCACTACAAAGTTAACAAAAGAATTTTCTACCCACAAAGAATCTACTAAGAAAAACAGAGAAATGAATAAAAACGAGTGACGAGCATTGCGAAGATGTAACGTCAGGACTGCGAAGGCTTTACACTAAAAACGCAAAGGAGTGTGAGAGTATAGAAGGGGGATATAAGCGACAACTGAATTTTTTCCTTCAGAAAAGTTGGTTTATTCATCTTCCCATCCTATTTTTGCCGCCTGATATTATATAAAAGACATCACGATGGAAGGATTTATCGCTGAAACACAATATGACCCCTCCATAAGGAGGAGAAGCAAAAGCCTCATCAACCGGAAAATCATCTTCCGTGTACTAGGCATCTTGCTATGGGTAGAAACAACCATGTTCCTGCTATGTGCAGCTGTATCTTGGATTTATAAAGAAACAGAAACATTTACTTTTCTACAATGTGCTGCTATCAACACACTGGTTGGTGGGCTTCTTGTTTTACTAAGCCGAGGTGCTGAACGTAAAATGAGCAAACGCGACGGCTATTGCATAGCCAGTTTGTCGTGGGTGTTATTTTCCGTGTTCGGCATGTTGCCCTTCTACCTGAGTGGAAGTGTAGACAGCATTGCCAATGCTTTTTTCGAAACCATGTCCGGATTTACCACTACTGGTGCCACCATTATGGATAATATTGAAAGTCAGTCACATGGCATCTTATTTTGGCGTAGTCTGACCAATCTGATAGGTGGTTTGGGGATTGTCAGTTTTGCTCTCGTCATCCTGCCTATCTTTAACGAAGGTAACGTACAACTATTCTCGGCCGAAGCTACCGGTGTAACACAAAACCGGCTTCACCCCAAAATCAGTATCATGGTTAAACAATTGTGGGGAGTATACTTGGCACTGACTGCTTTGTGTGCCATTTTATACTATGTAGGCGGTATGAATGGATTCGACGCCATCTGTCACTCATTCGCCGCTATTGCTACCGGCGGTTATTCCACCAAGCAGGCCAGCATCGCCTACTGGAATTCACCTTTTATCGAATATGTCACCGCATTTTTCATGTTTGCAGGCAGTCTGAACTTCGGACTTATCTATCTGACTGCTAAAGGGAAAGTATCCAAGATGCTGCACGATGAAGAAACTCACTGGTTTCTGTGGTCTGTCCTCCTCATCACCGCAGCTTGTACTATCGGTCTTATTATCTACAACGGATATGGTGTGGAAGAAGCGTTCCGCAAAGCTTTATTCCAAGTAATGACCGTACATTCTTCATGCGGTCTTTCCACAGACGACTATACCAATTGGCCACTGTTCACATGGGTACTATTGATATTTGCCATGCTGGCGGGAGGTTGCACCGGTTCTACGGCCGGAGGTATCAAAGCCATGCGTCTGCAAATGATGGCCAAAGGCATACGAAACTGCTTCCGCCGGATGTTGCATCCTAACGCTGTCCTCCCCGTGCGTATCAACCAACAGAGCATTTCATCCAATACTGTACTGACGGTGGCTTTCTTCCTTATCCTCTACATAAGCATCATCTTAATAGGATGGTTGGCACTGATGATGTTGGGAATCAACTTTGTGGATTCATTCAGCACAGTAGTATCGAGCATCGGCAACGTAGGCCTCGCTTTCGGCAACTATAGCCCAGCCTATTCATGGAATGCTTTACCCGACGCAGCCAAATGGATTCTATCCTTCCTTATGCTCGTGGGACGTTTGGAAATGTACTGCGTATTGCTGCTTTTCTACTCCAGCTTCTGGAAGAATCGATAAGGTGGATTATATGAGCAAATGCTTAATCAGAACTGATAGGAAAAGCTTGAATTACCTTTCAGAAAGTCATAAATCCGTCCGTTTTTCTGACTATACTGTTTCTTTATTCCTAAGAAACAGACGTTAAAGACTGTAAAAAGCAGATTCCCGATACGTCACATACGATGTTTTTAGGCAGAACAATGCTTCTTCCGAGGCATCACATTGCTTCTTCCAAGGGTAAATAAGCAACCTTCCACGGGTAGTTGGGCAACTACCTGTGGGTAAATTAGCGGTTTTTGAAGGTGAATTTGTCAAGATTCAGAAAGAAAAGCGCGGATTTCGGGCTTCTGGAGGCCGCTTTTCGTTCTATTTCACGCGTTGTTAAGTGTTAAATTTTGGCTTATTTACTTGTGAATGAATGGGAAAGGCCATTTTCCCTTCGCTTAAAATCCACCGGGACGTACTTCGGTTGGAAATACGCTATTCTCAGCGATTAGGAAAATCAAAGTGTCAGAATAGTACATTTACCACCCGAAAGCTTGTTCATCAGCCATCCACAGGCCGTGTACTTTCAATACTTGTTCCACAATATCACGGCCCACTCCATATCCTCCGTCAGCATACGAAATATATCGGGCTACCGCTTTTATTTCCGGAACAGCATCGCGAGGGCAACAGGGCAATCCACACGTGCGCATCACTTCTAAGTCGGGAATATCATCGCCTACATAAAGGATTTCTTCGTCTTTCAGTTGATGTCGGTTGCGGAAATCACGATAATCGTGTATCTTTACGGCAGAAGCTAAATAAATATCTTCCTCCTTCAATCCCAACGAGAGAAAACGTTTGCGCACGGCTTCTGTCCTTCCGCCTGTAATGATGCCCAGCAACATACCCGTCTGAGCAGCCAAATGCAAGGAATAACCATCCTTGATGTTGACCGTCCGCATGGGCTCTCCTTCTGTACTCATAGGAATGACGTTGGCACTAAGCACGCCATCGACGTCGAACAACAAGGCTTTTATCTTTTTTAAATCGTAGTTGATAGTACTCATAAGCGTGTCAATGGGAGGAAAGCCGATGTATACTTTCGCTCAGCAGGCGGTATATTTGCTGCATTTGAGGTTCATCGGCCAGCATATCCAGTTGTTTGTTGATTATTTTTTCATCATAACGAACGGCAGGACCCGTTTGTGCGTCGGCAGGCGACATTTCATGCACTTTGCGTGCCGTTTCGTCGACCAAAGGTAACATAACATCGAACGACAACCCATATTTAGCCAACAAACGAGCTGCTAAAGCATACATGTGATTCGTAAAATTACAGCTAAATACGGCAGCCAGATGTAAATGTTGACGTTCTTCAGAAGTCGCCTCATAGACCTTCTCCGAAAGTACCGAAGCTATCTGTTTCAAGAAATGAGTATCGGCCGGAGAAGTACTTTCGATAAAGAAGGGAATTTCACGAAACTCTACCAAACGCTGTTTGCTGAATGTCTGCATGGGATAGAATACCCCATAACGTTCGACATGACCTTGCCAAATATCCATCGGAATGCTTCCGGCCGTATGTACCCATAAGCCTTTGGACTTGCCGGCCACAATGCGAGGCAGAGACTCCATGAAAGCATCGTCTTTGAGCGACACCATGTAAAGCTGGGCATCCCCTACCACTTGGTCGAAGTCCGTAGTATAATCAGCCTCAACCGCTTGTGCCAACAAACGAGCCGAAACCTCTGTACGGCTATATACTTGTACAATTCGAAAACCCTTTCTATAGAGTGCAATAGCCAAATTGGTGGCCAAATTACCCGCCCCGATAAAGGCGATGGAGGTGTCTTCTATGCTTCTATGCATATTGGTTTCTACTTTTTATTTTTCGCCGTATTGATTCAAATGAATTTTCTCCCATTGTAAATATTCCTCGTTGAAAGGCTTACGCTCCATTCCTTTATGTCCGATGGCAATGATACTGAGTATTTGCAGAGGCAAGGGAATGCCAAGCATTTGGCGCACATATTCCTCAGACGAAACATCCGAAGACGCCATACGCTCGCGTATCTGTACCCAGCAACTGCCTAACCCTAAGTCTTCGGCCTGTAACTGCAAATAGATGGAGGCTATAGAGGCATCTTCTATCCATACATCGCTGACTAACGGATCGGCCATGACAACTACAGCCAGAGCCGCATCGGCAATGAACTGTGAAGCCTGTTCCTTGCAATGAGCCAACTGCTTCAAAGTTTCCTTGTCATCCACAACTACAAACTGCCAGGGATTACTCCGCTTGGAAGATGGAGCCATTAATGCCGCCTTCAGCAGGAGCACGACTTTTTCCTGAGTCAACTCTTCCTCCGTAAACTTGCGCATACTGCGCCGATTTTTTATCAATTCGCTAAAACTTTCCATATCGTAATGTGCTAACGTAATTCGTGATTAATATCGACAAAACTATGCAAAGATACAAGATTATTTTTTAAATTTGCCGATGATGCATTTGAAACTCACTACATATTACCGGGGAAGCGACATACCTATACTGCCAGAGAATGATACGTTTCACTCTACCGCTTTGTTTCGTGTCTACGAAGCGACTCCCGGCTATGCCCCTATACTCATTGTGGCCAGCATGGATGATAAACCTGTCGCCAAACTCTTGGCTACCATCCGTCGTAGCGTCCGGATGTTTCCGCCGGGCATCATCAAACGTTGTGAAATCTTCGGAGTAGGAGAATACTTTCGCAATGACTTGGATGACCAAGAAATTTTTGAGGAAATGCTTCAACGCCTTACCAAAGAAGCTTTACGAAATAGTTTTCTTATCGAATTCCGTAATATACCGGACTCCAAATTCGGTTACCGAGCTTTCCGCTCCTGTGGTTATCTATCCATCAACTGGTTGAGAGTGCGCAATTCATTGCATAGTGTGGAACATGCTGAAGACCGATTCAGCCTTTCACGTATCCGACAAATGAAAAAAGGACTGGAAAGCGGAGTCGAAGTACGCGAAATCCATAATCAGGAAGAAGTCAGAAAGTTTGCTCGAATGCTTCACCGGGTTTATTCATGGAAAATCCGACGTCATTTCCCCAGTCACCAATTTTTTCAACAATTGGTAAGCTTACGTGTGAATAATCACGACAGCAGTCGGATTTTTATTGTCTTATACAAGGGAAAGATTATCGGAGGAAGTGCCTGTATCTACTCTGGCAAGGATGCTTACCTTTGGTTTTCCGGCGGTATGCGTAAAACGTATATTCTCCTGTACCCCGGTATAATAGCTGTATGGAAAGCACTGGATGATGCCAAGCAACGCGGATACCGACATTTAGAATTTATCGATGTGGGGCTTCCTTTCCGGAAACATGGTTATCGTGATTTTGTTCTTCGTTTTGGAGGGAAACAAATCAGCACCCGACGTTGGTTCCGCTTCCGTTGGAAATGGCTCAATCGGGTGCTGTGCTGGATTTATCAATAAGAGTTTTCTACTTCACTTTAAATACCACCGAAGCATATCCGCCTAGTTTTAAGGTGTTCTGATCATCTGTTGCTTTCTGTTTTACTTCACCTGATACGCCTACCGGACTTTCCATGCTATCTGTCATAGGCAATAAAACCGTACTTTCACCGAAATTATGAATAACCAACATCTGCTCGTCGCTTGATGTCATATACCAAGCTGCTACCTGATTGTATGTCTCATTCTGGTCATTGAATACTGTATGTTTCGTCATAGTACCTTCAGCCAATGCCGGGTATGTATTACGCAATTGAGTAAAGGCCAAATAAGTATGCAGCAATGAAGTTTCGTCTGTCTGTTGCTCGGAGACAGATTTTATTTGATTAGCTACACCAGCATCTATCTTATCGGTATACGCCGTAGTCGTTGCATCGCCCCAAAGCATCGGACTACGAACATACTCGTCGCCATTGTCTTTGGTCCCATACAAGCCCAGTTCTTCACCGTAATAGAGATAAGGTGCACCCGGTGCCGTCAATAATACGGCTGCCGCTAATTTACATTTGGCTTCCGATCGTCCCAGCTTGGAAGCAGTACGGTCCTCATCATGGTTAGAAAGTTTGGTAGCTTCGATATAATCCGAACGATAACCAGTATACATTTGTTGGTAACCCAATATATCCTTTACAAAATAGCGTCCTGTTCCGTTGTTGATAGCCCAATCCAGCCGATACCAGAAAGAAAACTCGAAAAGAGCCGGTAAAGCTGTATAGTAAGGGGCTACTTCATTGGCCTCGGACAATACTTCGCCTACCATATAAAAATCATCCGAATTACCAACCTGCTTGTAATAAGCATTCATATCATCATAAAAAGCTTTCAGGAAATGAGGATTTTCATCAGAAGTAGCGTTATGGTAGATATGCTTCACTGCATCCAGACGTAAGCCATCTATCCCTTTGTCTATCCAACCCTTGGCGGCCGACAACATGGCATGATAAGTGGGATTCGAAGCCAAGTCAGATACCGGGCCATAGTTCAAATCGGCAAACCAGTCGGTACAAAAATGCGAATGATAATACAGCAAGTTCATGGATTCAAACAGAATGTCAGCAGCACTTTCACCTTGTACCAACGGGAAAGGCTCACCCAACTTGACTTTACTTTGCGTGGAAGCTGCGCCATATTTAGCATTCCCCCATTCGGTATTGCTGGTACGTATCAGGAATCCCCACGAAGAAGCAAAGTTCACCGTCAATTCATAGCGGCCATTACCACGATCATAGAACTTCTTACAGATTCCGTCACCGTAGTACAAATACTTGGCACCGGAGGTTCCTGTATCAGGGTTGTCAGCATCAGGTGCATTCCCCTCGGTTACAGTAACAGTGGGATGAGAAGCATCGCTCCAATCGAGTACAAATTTATAGCATCCGCTCATCCCGGCATCTTCCGTGGTGGTAGAGAACCATTCGCCGGCATTATAACCACTGGAGCCTTCTGTGCCAATCATGGCTATTTTCCCTGCCTCAATGTCTGCCTGCGGATCTTGGGAAAAGATATAATAATCGCGGTATTCACTATCGGGCGACGACTTGGCATCCACGAACCACGGATGATCTTTCCCCGTATGATTCATTACATAGTCCAAATAAATCTTGATGCCTCGCTGATGGGCTTCCGTCACCAACTGCTCAAAATCCGCTTGAGTACCATACTGCGGATTAATACTCGTATAATCGGTCACATCATAACCATGATAAGACATGGCCGGATGAATAGGTGACAACCAAAGAGCATTCACTCCCAAATCGTCCAGATAATCAAGCTTACTTATCACTCCTTGCAAATCGCCACATCCGTCGCCGTCGCTATCTGCAAACGAGTAGACCAACAACTGATAAGAAATATCCGCCCGTTTTTCACCATCCCAGGTATCAGGAGAAGCAATCACATCCGTCCATTCCTCCGTAGGGTCAGGATCGGGAGAAGGGTCGGGAGAGGAATCCGGTTCCATCGGGTCATCACTACAAGCCACCAAAAGCATACATAAAGCTCCTAAAAACAGAGAGAGCCAATCGCGTTTCATTCCATTATTCATACGTCATTTGTTTTTTGTAAACACTTCATTTACAAAAATAACGTTGTTTCATTTTCCTCCGTTATTGTTGGGGATGAAAAACTTTTCTCACGTTTCACAAACGTTTGCTTCAAGAAGGGTGAATACTACTATAGTGTCGAGGCAAGAGTGCTGGACGAATTACGAAAAAGCCCGGCTTACCATTACAAGAATGGTTTGCCGGGCTTTCACTGTCATGAAATAAAAATGGGTATGCGATCAACGTCCGTGTTGTCGGGCAGGACGCTCGCGACGTTCCGGTTTCTCCGTATATCCTTCGGGCTTCGGTATAAGCACTCGATGAGATAACTTGAATTTACCGGTCTTGGGATCTATCTCAAGCAATTTCACATCGATGTCATCTCCTTCTTTCAGTCCGGTTTCTTCCACCGTTTCCAAACGCTTCCAGTCTATCTCTGAAATGTGGAGCAAACCATCCTTACCCGGCAGGAATTCTACGAAAGCACCATAAGGCATGATGGAACGAATCTTACCTTTGTATACTTCACCCACTTCGGGTACGGCTACTATAGCCTTAATCATACGGATAGCCTTTTCGATGCATTCCTTATTGGTTCCGGCTATCTCAATCTTACCGACATTATCTACCTCATCAATGTTGATGATAGCGCCGGTTTCTTCCTGCATGCCTTGAATAATCTTTCCGCCCGGGCCAATAACTGCACCGATGAATTCTTTCGGAATAGTCATGGTTTCAATGCGCGGTGCATGCGGCTTCAAGTCGGGACGAGGCTCGGCGATGCATTCAGTCAGCTTGCCTAATATGTATTCACGGCCTTCCTTAGCTTGAAGAAGTGCTTTTTCGAGGATGTCATACGACAGGCCGTCTACTTTAATATCCATCTGAGTAGCCGTAATACCATTTTTCGTACCTGTTACCTTGAAGTCCATGTCGCCTAAGTGGTCTTCATCGCCGAGGATATCCGAAAGGACAGCGTATTTCTCTTCACCCGGATTCTTGATGAGCCCCATAGCGATACCTGATACCGGATTCTTGATTTTTACACCTGCATCCATCAATGCTAAGGTACCGGCACAAACAGTGGCCATAGATGACGAACCGTTAGATTCGAGAATATCCGATACAACGCGCACTACGTAAGGATAGTCTTCAGGAATTTGTCCCTTCAGAGCACGCCATGCCAAGTGGCCGTGACCAATCTCACGACGTCCTACGCCGCGTTGTGCCTTGGCTTCGCCGGTAGAGAAAGGCGGGAAGTTATAATGCAACAGGAAACGTTCCTTACCGTGAACCAATACATCGTCTACTATCTTCTCGTCGTCTTTCGTACCAAGCGTCACGGTAGAAAGTGATTGAGTCTCACCACGGGTAAAGATAGATGAACCGTGAGGACCGGGCAGCGGGCTGACTTCGCACCAGATGGGACGTATCTCAGTCGTGGTACGACCATCGAGACGCTTGCCTTCATCCAGAATGCAGCGGCGCATGGCTTCCTTCTCTACATCGTGATAGTAGCGGTCGATGAGCGGAGCTTTTTCTTCCAGTTCTTCTTCTGTGAATTGTGCTTTGAACTCTTCGCAGATAGCGTCGAACGCATCTTGACGTTCGTGTTTGTTACGATTGCCACTGGCGGCTATAGCGTATGCCTTGTCGTAGCAGGCATCATGCACAGCTTTGCGGAGGTCTTCATCGTTCACTTCGTGGTTATAAGTACGTTTTACGGTAGAGCCAACCTCTTCTGCCAACTCCATCTGTACCTTACACATCGGTTTAATGGCTTCGTGAGCAGCTTTCAAGGCAGCCAACAAGTCTTGTTCAGACACTTCCTTCATTTCGCCTTCCACCATCATAATGTTCTCGTAAGTGGCACCTACCATAAGATCCATATCGGCTTTCTCCAGCTGTTCGAACGTAGGGTTGATGACAAACTGTCCATCAATACGAGCCACACGCACTTCGGAAATAGGACCATTGAACGGTATGTCTGAAACAGCCAATGCAGCCGAAGCAGCCAAACCGGCCAATGCATCAGGCATATCGATACCGTCAGCAGAGAACAAGATGATGTTTACATATACTTCAGCGTGAAAATTATCAGGGAATAGGGGGCGGAGAGCTCGGTCGACCAAGCGGCAGGTGAGAATTTCGTAATCGGAGGCGCGTCCTTCACGTCGTGTGAATCCTCCAGGGAAACGTCCGAATGCGGAAAATTTTTCTTTATACTCTACCTGTAGCGGCATGAAATCTGTTCCGGGAACTGCATCTTTTGCGGCACAAACAGTAGCCAGCAACATGGTGTTACCCATGCGTAGCATTACAGCACCATCTGCCTGTTTTGCCAGCTTTCCCGTTTCGAGCGTGATGGTTCTTCCATCAGGTAGCTCGATCGTCTTAACAATTGGGTTAATCATAAATATTTTATCTAATTCTATCAAAATTCGCGCAAAGATACACAAATATTCGCTTAACCGGGTGGTTATGAGATAAAAAGTGCGAATATCATGAGGATTTTTTCGTGTAAGGGGCTCAACCCACCACGCCGGACACTCCTTCTTTCAGAATTTCCACCAAGATGGGCTTGGCTCCACCCACGAAACATTCAACAGCTATCACCATCAGAATAAGTCCCATAAGGCGCATCATGACGTTGTTTCCCGTTTCGCCCAGCACATTGACCAACCGGGTGGAAGCACGCAGAATGAAGTAGGTAAGCAGGTAGATGAAGGCAATGGAACCTATCAGCACGCTTTTCATTTCGAGGGTGTTGGCATCCTGCATCAGCACGATGGCATTGGCAATGGCTCCGGGACCGCACAGCATGGGAATGCCCAACGGGGTAATGGAGATGTCCTTGGCATACGTCTTGATTTCTTCGTCCTTCAGTTTCATCGGCGTGTAGCGAGCCTGCAACATGTCGTAGCCGATTTTGAAGATAATGACTCCCCCGGCAATGCGGAAACCGTTGGTCGAAATACCGAAAAACCAGAAGAGGAACTGACCGGCAAAGGCAAAGACCATAATAATAATGAAGGCGGTGAGCGTGGCACGGGTCACGACTGTGTGGCGTTCATCGTCCGTCATGCCTTGAGTCATGGTGAGGAACACAGGCATAGTGCCCAGCGGGTTGGTCAACGTGAAGAATGACGTCAGACACAACAGGGCAAAAGGTAAAATAGCATCCATTGTAACCGATTTTTTTTCGTTAACGGATGCAAAGGTATAACGAATCGGGGAATGTCACAACAGTCCCATCAATTCTTTCAAATCATGAATGTGAAAAGTGGGACGAAACGGAAGGCCAGTCCGCCCCTCTACGTCGTAAAACACCTGGTGCATACCCACTCCGGCAGCTCCTGCCACATCGTTCGTCCAGTTGTCGCCCACCATCAACGAGTCCTCCAGTTGCGATTGAGTGGCCGAAAGGGCGAAGTGGAAAATGGCTGCATGAGGTTTCAGCACTCCGATGTCATCGGACAGCACGACCTTGCGGAAATATCCGTCGATGCCCGCCGAACGCATCTTGCACGACTGCAATTCCCGGAAGCCGTTGGAGAGGATATAGAGCCGGTAGCGTCCCGACAGGTATTCGAGCACTTCGCGGGCATGGGGCATGAGCTTCTGCTTGGTGGGCAGGACGGAAAAGTAGTCAACCGAAAAGCGCCAGGCCAAGTCGGCATCCCCCGCCCCTACCTGCTCGAGCGGATACAGGAAACGCTGGCGGTTCAACTCCTCCTTGGTGACCTGCCCTTGTTCGTAGGCTTCCCACAACTCCAAGTTGCGCCTCTGATAGAGTTCATAGAAATGGGCGAACGAGCGGAAGAAGCGGTCGTATTCATATTGGTGATACATTTCCTCGAACGAATCCCGGGCGTTGGCGGAGAAAGCCCAAAGCGTGTCGTCCAGGTCGAAGAAGATATTTTTATAGGTACGGGACATGGTGGTTGAACATAAGAAATGAGGCGTCTGAGAGCATCCGGAGGAGTACTTAGAATTACACCCGGGTGTAGTTCCAGCTACACCCAGGTGTAATTCCGGCTACACCCAGGTGTAATTCCGGCTACACCCGGGAGTAATTCCAGCTACACCCAGGTGTAATTCCAGCTACACCCAGGTGTAATTCCAGCTACACCCAGGTGTAATTCCAGCTACACCCGGGTGTAGTTCCGGCTACCCCTGCAAGGAGGGAAAATCACTTGACTTGAATGACCAAATATTTAGATATGCTCCAGAATTCTTCCGGTTGAGTGATCTTCAGCGTCAACTGGTCTTTGTCGTCTTTTTCTAAGACATAAGAGTTGGCCGGATGGTTGGTCAGGATGTCGGCCGACTTGGAATAAAGTTTGATTTCCTTGGTCGTGCGAATATCAATTTCCGTGAAATAGTCCTTGTTCACATCGTCTTCCTTCATCACTTCGCCCTTCTTGAAAAGGCCCGTGCCCGACAAGATGTTTTGGTCTTTCAGTTCCTTTTTCGTCCCGAACACGAACCAGGCCGTATGTAAGGCTCTGTCTTGCTTGGCCACGGTTTGCGCCTTGGCTTCATTTTCGGCTGTCAGTTGTTCTTTCTGTGTAGCCAAGTCATTAACGGCTGCGTCGAGTTCCTGGATGCGTACGTTCTTCGAGGCAAGCTCGGCCTGCAATTCTTCGATGCGTTGTGCCTTGGCTTCCAGTTCTTGGGTCAGTTGTTCAACGGCTTTCTTCAACTGGGCCGAAGTGTTCTTGCTGTTCTTCAGCATCTTTTGCAGCTTGGCAATCTGCTGTTTATTCTCTTCCATCTGATTGCGGATGAACTCGATGTCCGATGCAATCTGCTCCTTTGCGCTCAGCGAACCTTCGGCCACGGCTCCCCTTTGCAGGTCTACCCGGTTTTCGGCCGCATTGATTTGGCGGAATCCTTCGGAAATTTCGTTAAAGGTTCCCATCATTTCGTCCAGTTCGGCATTACGTTGGTTCAGTTCCATTTTCAAGGAGTCGTTCTCAGCCTGTAGCTGGCTTTTCTGTCCGCCGCTGAAGTTGTCGCACGATGTCGCTACGGCAGCACACACGGCTAAAATGGCTAATTTTTTCATACGCTCTCGTTTTTTACGTTTAAAAACAGTTTATATTAGTTGTCTATTCCTCCTACTATAATAACGATTTCGCCCCTCGGTTCGGTAGACGTGAAGTGCTCCACCAGTTCGGCCAGTGTCCCGCGAACGGTTTCTTCATGCACTTTCGAAATTTCCCGCACCACGGCTGCCGGTCTGTCCGCCCCAAAGGTTTCGGCAAACTGGGTCAAAGTTTTCAGCAAGCGGTAGGGCGACTCGTAGAATACCATCGTCCGTGGCTCTTCGGCCAATGCTTTCAGCTTCGTTTGCCTCCCCTTCTTCTGAGGCAGGAAGCCCTCGAAACAGAAGCGGTCGCAAGGAAGCCCCGAAGCCACCAAGGCGGGTACGAATGCCGTAGGACCTGGCAGGCATTGCACTTCAATCCCGTTGCGGGCACATTCGCGCGCCATCAAGAATCCCGGGTCGGAGATTCCGGGCGTACCGGCATCCGAAATCAAAGCGACATTTTCTCCAGCCTTGATGCGACGCACCACGCTTTCTACCGTCTGATGTTCGTTGAATTTATGGTGCGACTGCATGGCATTTTTAATTTCGAAGTGTTTCAGCAGAATGCCGGACGTACGAGTGTCTTCTGCCAGAATCAGGTCGGCTTCTTTCAGGATGCGGATAGCCCTGAATGTCATATCTTCCAGATTTCCCACCGGAGTGGGTACTATATACAGTTTTCCCATCTTCTTATCAGTTGAAATATTTGCGCAAAAGTTCCGTAAAGTCCGTAGCGGCTTCATTATCTTCGGGCAGCTGTACTTCGTTTTTCAGCATGCCGATGGCTTCTTCCCACGTTTCTGCCCGACTCAACCTGTTCAGCATTTGATTCATCCGCCCGGCATCTCCTTCAAACAGCTCCCGGGCAAACCGGAACGAATCATTCAGACTCATGGCATGCCGAAGGTGGGAAGCCGGTTTAATGCGTTCCGCCAGTATAACTCCTGCCGGAACCGCTTCCGGTGTTTCCGGCTGTTTTGTTTCCGGTTGTAACTCAATGACGTCGAGTTTATGTTGCAATTCATCGAGCTGTTTCTCCATCAGCTTGATGCAAGCTCTTAAGTTTTCTATATCTTTTTGCAAGTCGTCCAACAAGGGTTGCATGATTCTTTCATCTAAAAGTTATAAGTGCAAATGTAGAAATAAATAGTGAAAAAAACTCGTCAAGCAAACAAAATGATTATTTTTGCCTCATAAAAGATTCAAAAGATGGTAGTATTTTCAGAAGATCATATAAAGGAAACCACACGACGAGGACGAATCGAAGTAATTTGCGGCTCGATGTTCTCAGGAAAAACAGAAGAATTGATTCGAAGGCTGAAGCGGGCCAAGTTTGCCAAACAACGGGTTGAAATCTTCAAACCGGCCATTGACGTCCGCTATTCGGAAGAAAATGTAGTGTCGCACGACAGTCATACCATATCGTCCACTCCCATCGATTCATCGGCCAGCATCCTGCTGTTCACCTCTGAAATTGACGTAGTAGGCATAGACGAAGCTCAGTTCTTTGATAAAGGGTTGGTAAACGTCTGCAACCAACTGGCCAACGACGGAGTGCGGGTTATCGTAGCCGGCCTCGATATGGATTTCCGTGGTGTCCCCTTTGGGCCTATGCCAGAGTTGTGTGCCATTGCCGATGAAGTATCCAAGGTACATGCGATTTGTGTGAAATGTGGGGAACTGGCTTCTTTTTCCCACCGCACAGTAAACAATGACAAACAAGTGTTATTAGGAGAAACAGCCGAATACGAACCTTTGTGCAGACGATGCTATCAAGAAGCCATGGAAGAAGATAAAAAGAAAAGAGAATAAATTTATGGAACGGAAGAAAATCACTTTTGACAGTTTTATACGAGGAGTCATCTTTTGCATTATCCTTGTCGCCCTGCTGATGCTATTCAAACGACTGAGTAGCGTGCTATTACCGTTTTTTATTGCATGGCTGATAGCTTATATGGTCTATCCACTGGTTACATTCTTTCAATATCGGCTCAAATTGAAAAGCCGTCTCGTTGCCATCTTTTGCACCTTGCTTGCCCTGACTGGAGTGGGAGTTGCTGTTTTCTACTTGCTGATCCCTCCAATGATTCAAGAATGTGGCCGAGTGAAAGATTTAGTGCTCGAGTATTTCACTACGACCAGTTATGCAGGCAACATTCCTCATATTTTATCTGAATTTCTACATAAAAACATTGATCCGCAAGTCATCAAAGAAATCTTTCAAAAAGAAAACCTACTGGGGGCCCTCAAGGAAGCGGTTCCATCTTTGTGGTCGTTACTGTCTGGCTCACTCAATATAATATATGGTATAGTTACCTTCTTTATCATTCTGCTATACTTCGTATTTATACTAATGGATTACGAACGCATAGCTGAGGGGTGGACACACCTGGTTCCCATACGTTACCGTTCTTTTGTAGTGGGCATCATGAATGACATTAAAGATGGGATGAACCGCTATTTCCGTGGACAAGCTTTTGTGGCCTTCTGCGTCGGAATTCTTTTTTGCATCGGATTCCTAATCATTGACTTCCCATTAGCCATCGGTTTAGGACTGTTTATCGGAGCACTCAACTTAGTGCCCTATCTACAAATCATCGGCTTTATCCCCACCATCATGCTGGCTATTTTGAAAGCAGCCGATACCGGAGAGAATTTTTGGTTCATTCTGATAGCAGCATTAATTGTATTTGCCGTAGTACAAATCATCCAAGATGGATTCATCGTTCCTCGTGTGATGGGCAAAATAACCGGGCTCACTCCCGCCATCATTTTACTTTCTCTTTCCGTTTGGGGTTCACTAATGGGTATGTTAGGAATGATCATTGCTCTTCCGCTCACTACCCTAATTTTGTCCTACTACCAACGTTTCATCATCAACAAGGAAAAAATTATCAAAAAGGAATCGCATGATAATCAAGCAGATATACTAAACTAAAAAATATTACCTCAAAAAAGTTCAATAAATGTTTGTCATTTCAATAAAAAGCTCTACCTTTGCACTCGCTAAACGGCAAGAGAGGTTTAGACTCGCTAGCTCAGCAGGTAGAGCACAACACTTTTAATGTTGGGGTCTTGGGTTCGAGCCCCAAGCGAGTCACCTAAAAATCAAGCGATTATCTAATTTGGATAATCGCTTTTTCGTGTTTGCACGTTGTTTACTGCCAAGAAAGTTCGACTTCCAACAGGAATATTCATCTGTCATGGTATAACAAAAAAATATCCCCAAAGTTACTGACTTTGAGGATATTGTCTTAGACTTTCTTATTTCGGTTTTCTTTCGTAAGCGGTGCGTACGGGACTCGAACCCGTGACCCCATGCGTGACAGGCATGTATTCTAACCAACTGAACTAACGCACCTT
>CALUOT010000032.1 GCA_944322355.1 uncultured Bacteroides sp.
GAAGCCCGCCATTGACGTTAACTTTGTCAATGACGGACAACTGGCTATTTTCTAATTTTATATCGAACTCACGTTATATTAAAGTGAATGTGAAGGGTTATACGTCGGCCAGTTTTAGTCTGGCGGCGATAGATACCTTGGTGCATCGCGGTTATGAAGCGGCCGATCACTGTCGGTCCTCCTTGCAGGCGGTGAAACAACGTCTGGTGCAGGCCGGTGAACCGGTGGACAGCTTGCGCCCACGTCCTTTTGAGATAAGGAAAGAGGTCTTTGTCAACGAAATCTATTTTGAAGGAATCGACTTGAAAGACCGTGACTGGATTATTCGTCGTTGTTGTCTCCAAGAGCACAGTCCTGTGAGTACGGAGCAGATTGAATATGCCATTGGGGTGTTATGTACCGAGATGGACTATTCCAGTGCCGGATATCGCTTGCATGAAGAGGCGGACGGCGGTTATCGCCTGGTGTTCCAACTGAGCGAGAAGAACTCTGCAACGCTGAATTTGGGTGTACGTTTTGATTCGGAAGATGTCGTGTCGCTGTTGGTCAATGGAGCATTCAATCTGCCTACGAGGCTTCCTTCTACGCTTTCAGTGACGGGACGGTTGGGGAAACAGTACATGGCTCAGCTATCTTACATTCTGCATGCTTCGTTGATGCGCGATGTGAAGTTGGGATACACCTACCGTTACCACGATATTGATATATATCATAGAGGCGACCGCATCAGTAATGCCACCTATAATTATCATCATGTAGAGGCTTCGTATTCCAGTGTGTGGCTTCGTAACTTCCGCTATGAGGCAGGGCTTGCTTTCGAATACTTTCATGGACTGGATTTGTTGTATCGTGATGCTTCTATAGGTGTCTCAAGGCGCGATGCCAGCGAAGGCCTTTTCAGTTACTTTTTGCGGTTGAGTTATAATCAGCAAGACCGTTCCCTGTTTCCCACGCGGGGTATTCGGTTGGACGTCTCGGCTTCTCTTTATACGGATAACTTTGTAAAGTATAATAATCACGAACCGTTTTATGCCATTGCGGGACGCTTCTCGGTCGCTATTCCGTTAGGCGGGCGATGGACATTGTTGCCGCTGGTCAATACGCGGGTGGTGAAAGGTGACGAGATACCCTATATGTATCAGAATGCCATCGGTGGCGAGTATGATGCCCGTTATCTCCCGCATCAGTTGGCTTTTACAGGCGTGGGGCGTATGGAAGTGGTAGACAAAGCCTTGCTGACCGGCGGATTGAAGTTGCGTTACCGGATAAAAGGCAGACATTATGCTTTCCTGAACGGCGATGTAGGTTCTACGGCTTCTGATTATTATCGCTTGTTCAACGGAAAGTTTCTGTATGGCATCGGTGTATCCTATGGTTTCGACAGTCGTTTCGGACCTTTATCTGCCTCTGTGGGTTACTCCAATCAGACGAAAGAAGGCTATTGCTTTGTCAATCTGGGTTATTATTTCTGAAAGAAGTGGAATTTAAACTTAAAAGAACATTTCTTTGGCTATCTGGACTTGTTTTTGTCGTATCCTTTCGTTTACTTTGTACAAGCAACCTAAACCTCTTAAATAAACAGAGAGCGATATGAGTTTCAATATTCAATTTATTAAAAACAACAGCCTGAAGGTGTACGACATCCTGCTCCGTTACACCCGTTGCACGTTCAGCGAATTAGAGCGTTTATGCAACCTGGCAAGCACTGACCTTTGCATGGCATTGGCCCAGTTGCTGAGAGAAAACAAAATTGAGCAGGTGAGTGGAAAACAAGGCATTTACTATCGTTTGGCCGTAGCAACTGTATAAAAAGATAGATAAAAAGAGAATCAGGCACGTCCCGCTATTACACGGTGGCGTGCCTGATTCTCTTTTAAGGCTATTGAATGGGTCAATCAACGAATTTTACTTTACCGGCATCACGCGGTTTGGCGGCAGGTGTTTCGTCCGGATAGCCGAAGGCAATGCAATAGAGCAGTTCGTAGCCCTCGCTGAAACCTAATTTCTTTAAGTATTCGGCAGCTTCGGGCGAACGCATGAAGGCGGCAGGACCTCCCAGACAACACGAGCCGATGCCCATGGACCAGGCAGACAACATCATGTTGCCGCCCAACAATCCACAGTCTATTTGCGAACAGTTGTAAGATGGGTCGTTGGCAATGAATGCCACGGTGGGCGCATTGCGGAACATGTTCTTGAATGACGGGTCTTCAGCAGCTTTCGGGTTGGCTTTCTTAAAGAGTTCTGTTACTCCGTTGATAAATTCCGGATTGTCCACTACGCGTACTTCCCACGACTGTTTGTTCATGCCGTTGGGCGCGTTGATGCCGCAGTTTAGGATAATCTGCATGGTGTCGCGGTTGACGGGTTGCGGTTTGTATTTACGTATACTGCGGCGTGTCATGATGTTTTCTATGACAACGTCCGACGGATTGATTTCCGGGGCAGTGGCATTGGCATTTTGTTGTGTTGTCGATGTGCAACTGCCGAGGGTGGCACACAAGCACAGGCCACCGAGGAGGGTTTTCCATGTTTTCATATACTTCACTTTTTTAATTGAACAGAAATTATTCTTTTTTGTCATCCGATTCTTCGGTCAAGCCTTCCATGAATCCGTTTAAAGCCGCGCCGGCCTTTTCCATTTGTTCCATCACTTCTTTGCCTTTGCTCTTGAACACCGTGGCGGCGTATTCGCCTTGCAGGCGGGCCACTTCCTGAAGTTCTTCGGCACTGAGGTCGTCGTATGCGTTGATTTTATCCAGCAGTTTGCTGAACTCTTCGTTCACTTCCTTCCATTTCTCTTCGGAGTAGTCGCTCCCGTCTTTCTTGACTTCCTCGATGAAATCCTTCAGTTCGTCTACACGGCTTTTCTCTCCGCACGAACTTAAAGAAATGATGCCGGCTCCCAGCAGTATCAGGCTAATGATAAGTTTCTTCATAAAACAAATACGTTTGGTGTTAAACTGTTGTCGTTCGCAAATATAAGGAGATTCTGGGGAAATTCCGATAAAAAGAAAGATTTTTATGAGTTATGGCGTTTGGGGACTAAATTATAAAGGAACATCCCTATTAACACCAATAGGACAAGCTCCATACCCATATTGCCAACTTATATTATGTTCCTGTTTGTATGCTTCCATTTATTTCGCTTTTAAGATGGCACTCTTCGTGTCGCAACTGGTCTGGCGACCGAAGTCGAAGGTGTAAACCACTTTGATGTAACTGTTCTGCTGTTAAGATTTCGCGAATAAAATGATTACTTGCGAATGTGCCTCCTTCAGCATACAAAGAGTTGGTGCCATTTAACCCTATTAGATAATCGATTAATCTTTACAAAGTGCTTTTGGAAAACTGCCGGATAAAAATAAGGTTACTACCCTGGAGGCCGAATGTTAGTAACATAGAGGGGGAATGTTAGTAACCTTCGGCCCGAATGTTAGTAACCTTCCGAGTCCCCCTTCAGAAGCCTTTCTGGACGGGGTGAATCATAGACTGAATAAATGACTGAAAAATGGTGACAATTCATCTAAAGACAAACAGGATGGTTGAAGGCTTTCCCAATCGTTGGATTGTCTCCCATTCACCCCATAAATAATGCATCAAATTGATACTATCATCGAGGAATTTACATTTAATGTGCCGGTTGATTTCTTTAAATGTGCTGATGCCTATCATTAAATGTAATGCTTGAAAACAAAGCATGATTTTTAGATTAAAAAAAGAGAGTGCGTTTGCATTCAATAGTTTTTTGTATATTTGCGACAGACTTACGCCGATGCTCTTTTCGATGAAGAGCAGGCCGGGCGGGGTAGAATATATAAAGAGGGACGTTTACTTGACGTTTTGTCTTTGGCTTATCAGAATCTCGCAAGTTCATGAATCATAGTCAAAAGCAAAGCAACAGTAGATGTCTGCGGGATGTGGCTATAGCCCTTGGTGTACCCTCTCGGGCGGGAGGGATACACAAGGTGTTTATATACATATCGGCGTGGGCTTCTGCGTTGCTCGTTCAGACTATGATGGGCAATGCGAGAGCCTTGATAAGCGGGACGAGTAACAGGTACAGATGCCCGCGTTCTTCTTTATAGGGGTTTTCTCACTAACTTGTTTTCATGGTCACCCGTAGGGGAATCCGGGCGACACATAGCCAAAAGCAGGACTATGGTTCATGTAGGACGGCTTATAAAACAAACGCTTCACGAGCAAGGACGCAGTGTCACTTGGTTCGCCGCTCAATTGTGCTGCACTCGTCCCAATGTCTACAAGATTTTTCGCAAGGAAAACATTGACCTTTACCTGTTGTGGCGCATTTCCTGCATTCTGCAACATGACTTTTTCCACGATTTGTCCGGTGCCATTCAGCCTTTTGTATCCAAATAGGCAACAAAACTGTTTATTTATGAGCACTATGGTTCTCTTATGATAGAATTCTATTTTTCTTACCTTTGCAGACGGAGAATATTTATTATTAATGGATAAGAATAAACATACTTTTTACTTATTACAAAACTGAACAGAAAGCTTTATGAAAAGATTTTCTTTATTATTTGTTATGTTGGGTTGCGGGCTGTTGGTGGCGTGTACCGAGGATGTGTACAATGAAGAGAGGGTGAAAGAGGATTATACCCAGCATTTTGTGGACTTGTTTGGCTCGATTGATGCCAATCAGGATTGGAACATGGCTGAACAGAAGTCGGTGATGGTAGAGCCAGGAACAGTTTCGGATATTCGGATTTATGCGAAAAATGGGGAAATCAATAAGCTGGTGGGATATTATCAAGAGATATCCGGCAAACAAACGCTTACTTTTGATGCAGCCAAGGCGGTGAATGACTTTGTGGTGACGGCAGGCGGGCAAGCTCGGTGGGTGAAGAACGGAGAAAGTGTGAGTTTCGCTCATGTAGGAACGCGTGGATATGAAACATCGGTAGAAGATGTGTTCACGGTGAATAGTGAATATAAGGTATTTACCAAAGAGGAGGTAATGGCTTTCGCTAATAAGATTCCTGATGGAGAGAATAATATAGGAAAGAACGGGATTACCTCCAATTTCAGTATGGTGGCGGATGAAAGGACGGTAACCGTTTATCCCGTGTATTGGAACTCCGCCCATGGACACATGCTCGGCATTTATTGGACAGATGAAAAGGGGGTGGAACATGTTCAGGATATATATCAAGACAAGGTCAATGGAGAAAACGCAGGTGATGATAATGTACAAATTGAAATAAATGACGATTGGGTGAATGCTAATGCTGAGGGGGCTGATTTCGACCGTGCATCCAGAATTCGCGCAAGAGGTTTTACAATTAATTTACCTGAGAACGTTACGTACGGATTCTACATCAAAGATCTTCCTACCAATTATATAGGATGGGTCAACGACACATTCTATACCGAAGCAGGAAAGAACGATGACGAGGTTCATGCGTCTTATTTCACTCAGGATTTAGGAAACGGCCAGACTCGTACGTTCTTAGGTTTTGAAGATATGGGAGGTACGGGTTCTGATTATGACCTGAACGACCTGGTTCTTATAATCGATCCTGCTCCCGTAGTAATAGACCACGATGCCACCAGTTGGATCTTGGCTGCCGAGGATTTAGGTGCTACGGATGATTATGATTTTAATGATGTGGTGGTTCGAGTGGAACACGTGGCAGGACAAAACAAGGCCACTGTTACACCGCTTGCTGCCGGAGGAACGCTGGATGTCTGGTTGTATCGTAATGACACCCCAATTGGAAGCGGCGAATTCCATACGTTGCTGGGCGGTTTGTCTGCCACTTATATTAATACGCAGTCGGAAGGTGCTCCCGGTGAACCCATAGAGATTGAGGTCCCCCAAGATTTTACCATGGCTTACAGTGGTAGTGTTGGCAATATGGGTGGCTTTAGGCTGATAGTCGAATATGCAACGGGTATAGAGACGGCCACTATCACAGCTCCGGGGCAAGGTGAAGCTCCTCAAATGATTTGTGTACCGGGCGATTGGAAATGGCCGAAAGAACGTGTCAGCATCTCTACAGCTTATCCGGGATTCGGCACTTGGGGAAGCGATTACTCAAATAATAGTTGGTATCTGAATCCGGTGGATGAATATGTCCTTGGGAATAATTAATACTATGACATTAAACGCCATGCCTGAAAACAAAGCATGTTCTGAGGTGAAACATACTTTGTTTTCAAGTAAAAGATACTATGATTTTAAAAAGAGAGTTTGTTTGCATCCAATAGTTTTTTGTATATTTGCGACAGACTTACGCCGATGCTCTTTTTGGATAAAGAGCAGGCCGGGCGGGGTAGAACATATAAAGAGAGACGTTTACTTGACGTTTTGTCTTCGACTATTCGAAACTTCGCAACTTTTGAACCTGGTCAGAAGCAAAGCAACGGTAGATGTCTGCGGGATGTGGCTATAGCCCTTGGTGTACCCTCTCTGGTGGGAGGGATACACAAGGTGTCTGTATACATATCGGCGTGGGCTTCTGCGTTGCTCGTTCGGACTGGGTGGGCAATGCGAAGGCCTCGAATAGCGGACGGGTAACAGGTACAGATTCCCGCGCTTTTTCTTTATAGAATCTTTTCGCATGCTAATTTTCATCGTCACCCAGCGGGGAATCCGGGCGACACATAGCCAAGGGCAGGATGATGTTTCATGCGGGACGACGACTTATTAAAAAACTAGGGTCACTTGTTGCTAAAAATATATAAGCGTGTTTTGTGAACTGACGTAGTTTGCTCGTTTTATCAAGGTATATTTTATCTTTCTAAATGAGACATTTTGGCAGTTGCATACTGACAAAATTTCTTATATATTCGTAGGCCGATGAATATAAGTGCGTGAGCCATTTTATATATATTCGTGGGCACTTCCACTTATATTCATGAAAGCCTATAAAAAAGAGGCCGTATCAACATGGGAATGAATGCCCATCTTGACACGGCTTCTTGCTTTCGTTACGAATGTCCAGCGACAGCAAATCAGACGAAACTGATGATGCCACTGTCTCCATTTTCTTGCTGCTGCACTTCCTGGACCACTTGCAGGCTTTCCTGTTCGGATTTTGCTTTAATGGCATTCAGTGTAGTCCTGTCGCGCAAGTAAGTCGGCGAGTTTTCCACCATAGCTACGATTTCGGCGTTGTCCAAATCCTCGGGGCTGAAGATGTAAATTCGCCTTGGACGTGTATTGTGGGCATGTTTGTCAGCATCCAGTCCATAATATTTGCCACGGCGTATGCGGCGCAGTTCTTCTTTTTCTTCCAGCTCGGCCTGGCGCTGCTGCTCTTCTTGGGAGCGTTGCAAGAGGCGTTCATCCATTTCTTTCATGTGGATATCTTGTATACCAAAGCCCGTAGCCAGCAGGGTGAACTTGACCCGTTGCTCCAGTTCATCATCCATGGCAATCCCCCACTTGATTTCAAAGTCCTGACTGAACCGGTTCATAAATTCCTTTACTTCCTGCATCTCGGAAGCCATCATCTTGTATTGGGTACTGTAGGAAATGTTGAACAAGACTTTCTTGGAGTTGAAGATGTCGTTATTGTTCAGCAAAGGAGAATGCAACGCATTCTTGATGGCTTCGCTTACGCGGTCTTCTCCTTCTCCGTAACCGGTACTCATGATGGCTACTCCTCCATCTTTCAGTACCGTTTTCACGTCGTTGAAGTCAAGGTTGATTTTCCCATGTATGGTGATGAGTTCGGCTATGCTTTTGGCTGCCACGGACAGGGTATCGTCCGCCTTGTCGAAAGCTTCGTCCAAGGACAGGTCGTTGTATATCTCCAGTAGTTTCTCGTTGTTAATGACCAAGAGGGCATCAACATGCCGGCTGATTTCTTCCACGCCATCCAGAGCCTGGTCTATCTTCTTATCACCTTCCCAACGGAAAGGAATCGTCACAATGCCGATGGTCAGTATACCCATTTCCTTAGCTGTCTGGGCAATGATGGGTGCGGCTCCCGTACCTGTTCCTCCTCCCATTCCGGCCGTGATGAATACCATCTTGGTACCATCGTTGAGCATATTCTTAATATCTTCGAGGCTTTCTTCGGCAGCCTGACGTGCCCGGTCGGGACGGTTACCGGCTCCCAATCCTTCCTTGCCCAACTGAAGCTTGACAGGAACAGGCGAATCGCGCAACGCCTGATTATCCGTATTGCAGAGCACAAACGTCACGTCGTGTATACCTTCGCGATACATGTGGTTCACGGCATTACCGCCGCCACCGCCTACGCCGATTACTTTGATAATTTTGGGAGAATCGGTGGCAAAACCAAAATCTTTGATTATATCGTCCATATATCTTATGTATTAAATTCGTTATTTACTTACATTTTATCGCTTTCGCCAAAGAAATCGTCAGCAAAGTTTTCTACTTTGGTAAATCTCTTCCAAAAACTTGGCTTTTTTTCCTTCTCCTTTTTCTCATCTTTCTTCTTCTGTTCTTCCTCTTTCTTACGTTGCTTTTCAGCTTCGGCTTTTTCCATGCGCTTTGCTTCTTCCTGAGCTTTCAGGTCTTCATCATGCCGAAACATGTCGTTGGATGTTCCTGGTTTCGGCATTTCCCGCAAGCAGCAGTTGTCGCGTCCGGCCAGCAGCAAACCGACTAAGGTATATTGCGTACCATCATTCCGAAGCACTTCACCCGAACCACGCAACGTAGTTTGTACGGTTTGTGCAGTCCTTACTTTCTGCATCTTGCTGAACCGGCCGAAGGCTTCCTCCAGATGTTTGATATTGGCTGTTCCTCCGGTGAATACAACCCCTGCCAGCAGTTTGTCTTCGTAGCCCGAAAGCTGAATCTGATTCCATACATTTGCCAGTATTTCTTCCAGCCGAGCCTGCACAATCTCGTTCAGCTTACTCAACTCGATGCTTCGTCCGTCTTCTGTGGTGCAAGTAGCTGGTGCTTCACCTTCTCCGACCTCTTCTTCATAAAGGGCATCGGCATATCGCAGTTTCAGTTTCTCCGCTTCCTCTTCTTCCATCCGTAGGGTAGCGATGTCGCGGGTGATGCTGTTGCCACCCAAAGGTAGTACACAGAGATAGCGCAAGATGTTGTTTTTATAAACCATCACCGTGGTCGTGTCGGCTCCCATATCCACTAAAGCACAACCCGAACGCATTTCATTGTCATTCAGCACAGCATGAGCCAGACATAGAGGAGAAGTCAACAGTTCGGCAATGTTCACTTTGGCCTGCTCGAAACTAAGTTCAAGATTCTTCTTCAAGGAAGCGTTGGCCACAATGTTCAGGAATTGTCCCGTAATGGTTTGCCCGGTCACTCCCACCGGATCGGAGTATTGATGATTGTCTATCACATATTCCTGTGGTACGACATCCAGAATGTCCATGTTGACAATGGGATAAGTCCGATTTTCGTCACATAGACTGTCTACCAGTTCTTGCGAAATGATCTCTTGTTCAGCACGTGTTATGACATTTTTTACTGTACGCAAGGACTGTCCCCCGATGCCTACATATACTTTGGCGATGGAGTTCTTGAGTTGCTCTTCCAGTTTATGGATGATGGACATGATGCCCTGCGCGGCCTTGCCAATGTTATAGACGCTTCCTTTACGGACAAACATGCCCGACGCTTCGGTGGCGTATGCCAATAGCTGCATACTGCCATCGGCATTTCTCCGTCCGGCAATGCCGGATATCTTTGACGAGCTCAGCTCGATAGCGGCGATAAATTCTGTTGCTACCATATTCTAAAATCTTTGTTTAATCAATCTTTCTTTGTACAAATCACCTGGTTGGCGAACTCTACGCTGATGCGCGAATATTTGTTCCATCCCACCTGGTTCAGAGCTTTTTCATAGAAAACTTTCAGACGCTCCAGCTTGGATTCATAATCTTCCAGCTTTCCCAGATAGATCAGATGGTCGCCTACACGCGGCACCAGCTCCACCGTCTTGTCGGCAAGCACATGGATTTGCTCTATCTGTGCGTCCCAAAACGAATTCTTCTGCAAAAATACACCAAATTTGTATAAGTCCGTCACAGCAAACGATTTATCTATCGCTCCGGTGGCCAGCGGGACCAATGCCGTACATTTGGCATCGGCAGGCATGATGGTACCTTTGTTGTCCAAGTAATAATTCTCACTCTGTCTGTTGATGACATGCAGGATAGGTATGCGTTGCGACACCTCCACACAAATCTTATGGCTGGGCGTTTTGTAGCACTCCACGCGGTCGATAAGCGGATGGTCGGCCAAGGCAGCTTCCAGTTCACCGGTACGAACCTCGCTCAAGTTTCGGTCTGTCGGGTTAAGTTTCTTTTTGTTGAATACAGCCGTAATCTCTTTTTGCGTGATAAAACCGGCATAGGCACTGTCTTTTATCACCAGTTCGATGCCGGTACATACGGCCTCGGTCGGCTTTCGATTGAAAGCGGTGACAGCCACTACCAAGTAAGCGGCCACAATCAGCAGAACGATGGTTAGCAATATTCTTTTTAACATACTCATGGGGTATTGGGTTCAGTTTTAATAGTAAGCCTCATTCGGTAGAAAAGTTCTGCCAGAACTGGTAGAAATGTCCGACCAGAGTTAGTGGGTCAAACCCACTAGGACGGGTCGGGATGTTCGACTAATCTATGGACTTCGTCCGAGGAGGATTCTTCACGAAGCCGCTCTTGCAGCAAGCGGGTGATCCGGGGCACTTCGTTGTCCAAGTCACCGGCTCCCAACACAATCAAGACCTCAATCGGCTTCCGGGCAAGCAAATCCACCACTTCTTCCTTCTTGCATAAGCATTTCCCGATGCCGGGACGCAGATGGTCGTATATCAGCCGACTGCTTATACCGGGAATAGGTTGTTCGCGAGCCGGATAGATTTCGGTCAATATCACTTCATCCAACAACGAAAGGCTATCGGCAAAATCCTGATAGAAGTCCCGCGTGCGGGTATAGAGATGAGGTTGGAAGACTGCCGTAAGTTTCCTGTCGGGATACAACTCGCGGACAGACTTTACGCATTGAGCTATCTCGGCCGGATGATGGGCATAGTCGCTGAGGAAGGCTATGCGGTCTGTCTTCAGCTTGAAGTCGAATCGTCGGTCTACGCCACGGAAGCTGGCCATACCTCGCTTGATTTCTTCGTCGGTTACACCATTCAGATGAGCCAAAGCCATAGCCGCTACGCCATTCTCGATATTGACACCCACGGGCACACCCAGCTGAATATCCGTGATGCGGGTATCGGGTGCCACGAAGTCGATGTATATCTCTCCGCCACCGATGCGGATGTTCTCCGCATGGAAGTCGCCTGCGTCACGACTGTACGTATAAACTTTCACACCGGGCTGTACATCGGGTTGCAAAGTTAAGCCTTGGTGAATAATCAATGCCCCACCCGGAGTAATTAATGTGGTATAATGGCGGAAACTATCCAGATAGGCTTCCCGGGTGCCGTAGATGTCCAGATGGTCGGGGTCTGTGGCCGTAATGACACTCATATAAGGACGTAACCAATGGAAAGAACGGTCGAATTCATCGGCTTCGATAACGGTATAGGGACTTTCAGCAGACAGCAACAGATTGGTACCGTAATTCTTGGAAATGCCCCCTAAGAAGGCTGTGCAACCCACTTGCGACTGATGCAACAAATGAGCGGCCATAGTGCTGGTGGTCGTCTTGCCATGCGTACCGGCCACGCAGAGTGCCCGGCTGCTTCGGGTAATCAGCCCCAACACTTGAGCACGTTTATGAATCTCAAACCTATGTTCCCGGAAATAGACCAACTCGGCATGGCTGTCGGGTACGGCAGGTGTATAGACCACCAAAGTAGTGGCCGGGTCTTTGCATCCTTCGGGAATAAGGGCTATATCCTCTTCGTAGTGTATCCGGGCGCCTTCTGCTATGAGTTTCTCAGTCAGTTCGCTGGGAGTACGGTCATAACCGGCCACTTGTTTTCCCTTGGAAAGAAAGTAGCGCACCAAAGCACTCATACCAATGCCTCCGGCCCCTACGAAATAAACAGCTTGTATGTTTTCTATATTCATCATTTCTCGATTAGTTTCAATACTTCTTGTGCAATGGTTCGGGCTGCATCGGGCTTGGCCAACAGGCTGATGTGAGCAGCCAATTCCTGTAGTCTGTTGTCATCAGTCAGTGCCTCTAAAGCTACATTGAGTAACTTTTCCTTAGCTTCCGCATCTTTCACGTAAATGGCCGCCCCCTTGTTGACCAAAGCCAAGGCATTCTGGGTCTGGTGGTCTTCGGCCACGTTGGGTGAAGGTACCAGAATAGCAGGCTTGCCCAACAGACAAAGTTCGGAAATGGAACCGGCTCCGGCCCGGGATATGACCAAGTCGGCCAGTGTGTAAGCGGCATTCATATTCTTGATGAAGTCCGTCACGTACAGGTTCGGAAGACCAACGATGGAGGCATTGCGCACGGCCTCGCCGGTAAAGGTCGTAATAGCTTCCTTTACTTGGTCGATGTAGATCTTACCCGTCTGCCAGATGAACTGGATTTCGGGATGGGCTTTGATGAGTGGAAGCCCGGCTATCAGCGTTTGGTTGATGGTGCGTGCTCCGAGGCTACCTCCCAAAATCAAGATGGTTTTCCGGGCATGGTCAAGACTAAAATCATAAGCAGCTTCTTCGCGGGTCAACGGATGGTCAAGCAAAGTCTGTCGGACGGGGTTTCCGGTCATAACGATTTTATCGGCGGGGAAGAAGCGTTCCATACCTTCGTAAGCCACACAAATGCGTGAAGCTTTCCGAGCCAACAGCTTATTGGTGACGCCGGCATAGGAATTCTGCTCTTGTATCAAAGTAGGTATACCCATCATGGCGGCTGTCTTCAACGTAGGCCCGCTGGCATAACCACCCACACCGACAGCGACTTGAGGATGGAAGTCCCGAATGATTTTGCGGGCTTTCCATTGACTACGCAGCAACTTGATGATAACGGCAAAGTTCTTCCACAGATGCTGCCGGTCGAATCCTGCCACCGGCAATCCGATAATAGGATAACCGGCATCGGGTACTCGTTGCATCTCCATACGTCCCTCCGCGCCGACAAAGAGAATATCGGCCTGCGGGCGAAGCTCGCGAATGGCATTGGCTATAGCTATGGCCGGAAAGATGTGTCCTCCCGTACCGCCGCCGCTGACAATGATACGCGGCTTCTGATTGTTGTTCCTGTCTTCTTTCATAATCTGTTACCTTTGGTTCGTTTATGCAAACTCGCTGTCACTGTTCAGCAAACGCGATGTGGGTTCAGCAGCCTCTTGCGAGGAGGCATCTTCAGCAGTTCCGGTCTTTATTAGCATCGGTATCTGGGCATCGTGTTTGCGCTGCTCTTCCAACCGTTCCACATAGCGACTCACACTCAGAATCATGCCGATGTAAGCGCAGTTGATAAAGGTCGATGTACCACCCTTACTGATGAGCGGAAGGGGCTGACCGGTGACAGGAGCCAGGCCGACGGCTACCATCATATTGAACAACGCTTGAGTGACCAGCAACAAAGCAATACCCGTCACAAGGAAAGCCGGGAAAGTACGGTCGCACTTCCGGGCAATTCGTCCGACGCGTATCAACAGGCAAATGTAGAGAAAAACAACGACAATGCCACCGATGAGGCCCAATTCTTCAATGATGATGGCATAAATAAAATCCGAATAAGCCTGGCTCAAAAAGTCGCGCTGCACCGAATTGCCGGGCCCTTTGCCCACCAGATGGCTGGTGGCTACCGCAATGCGGGCATGAGCCACCTGAGCATCGTCGTCAATGTTGAACTTAGCGGCAGGTACTTCCTTGGCATAGGCAAAGTCGGTGATACGGGCTTTCACCGTAGTAAATCGGTGCCCCATCGGAATCTTCTCCAGCGTATCGTCCGGCGTAGCCAACAGGAAGGAGACGAACAGCACACCTGCTCCCATCACGACACCGGCCAGCAACAAGAGCTTACGCATCTGCACCCGCCCAATGAACATCATCATATAGACTGTAAGGGCCAGCAATACCCCTGTAGAGTAGTTCTCAGGAAGAATTAGGGCGCACACCAAACAGGTCATAATCATGATGCGCCTGAAAGCCTTGGGCGAAGCACCGTGCTCGTCCTGCCCACGCGACAGGATAACAGCCGTACCCATGATAACCCCCATCTTGGCCAACTCCGAAGGCTGAAACTGCACGCCCATGAACGTCATCCAGCGGGCCGCGCCGTTGATGCGGTCGCCCGTAACGAAACCCGTTATCATGACAAAAGCCAACAGCACCACCGATAGTAGCAGCAACGGATAGGGGAAGGCTTGGAACCACTTGTAAGGGATGTTGTGCACCAGCACCACAATGATTACCCCGATGCCCAGCAGAACCGTGTGCTGTGTGATGGGGCCCCAATGGTCACCGCTCTTGTAAGTGAGTGTGGAAGCGGCGGAGAACACTTCGATGACGGAGATAACACAGAGGAATGCGAAGATAATCCAGATTCCCTTGTCGCCTTTGAATATGTTTTTCAGTAAATCCACGTTTGTTTGTCGTTAGTATAAAATAATCAATCATTGAATTTCAATCACTTGTGCTCGACTACGGTCCGGGACTCGCCTTCACCGCTGTCACGGTGAAATCGTCACTACTGTGACGGCGGGGTTGCCACTACTGTGACGGCAAGGTCGTCACTACTGTGGAGGCGGGGTTGTCACTACTGTGACGATTCGCCCCTCACCGTAGCCGTGTTCAGAGTGCCCTTACGCAGGCCTTGAACTGGTCGCCCCGGTCTTCGTAACTCTTGAAAAGGTCGAACGAAGCACAGCAAGGGCTCAGCAACACCGTCTCACCCTTCTTGGCCAGGCGGTAGGCAGCTTCCACGGCATCCTGCATGCCCGTCTGCACATCGGCCACGGGCAGCCCCAGACGGTCGAAGAAGGCATGCAGCTTCTCGTTGTGCAGGCCCAGGTAGACCAACGCACTGCACTTCTGCCGCACCAAGTCCTCAATCTCTGTATAGTCGTTTCCTTTGTCCTTGCCGCCCAGGATGAGGACCGTCTTGGTGGTCATGCTCTGTAAGGCATACCAGCAGGAGTTGACGTTGGTGGCTTTCGAATCGTTGATGAAATGGATGCCGCGCACGTCGCACACAGGCTCCAGCCGATGGGGTACGCCCCGGAAATCGCTTAATGCCTTGCGAATGTCTTCCTTCTCAATGCCCGCCAGATTGGCCGAAATACCTGCCGCTAACGAGTTGTACAGGTTGTGCGTGCCGCGCAGTGCCAGTTCCTCCTGCTCCATGTTGAAGGCGATGGGTGTGTTGATTTCCACCTCGCCGTCTTCCACATAAGCGATAGCCCCGTCTTCTTTCACTGCCGAGAAGGGATAAAGATGCGCCTTCAGTCCGTGTTTTTGCAGTTCGCGCCGGATGATGGGGTCATCGTTCCAGTAGATGAAAGCATCGTCCTCCGTCTGGTTGCGGGTAATGCGGAACTTGGCATCCACATAATTCTGCATGCAGTGGTCGTAGCGGTCCAAGTGGTCGGGCGTGATGTTCATCAGGATGGCGATGTTGGCCCGGAAGTCATACATGTTGTCCAGTTGGAATGAACTGAGTTCGATGACGTAGTAATCGTGCTGTTCGGTAGCCACCTGCAAGGCTAGGCTTCGTCCGATGTTCCCCGCAAGGCCGACGTTCTTCCCCGCACTCTTGAAGATGTGATAGATGAGCGAAGTGGTGGTCGTCTTGCCGTTGGACCCGGTGATACAAATCATCATCGCGTTGGTATACCGTCCGGCAAACTCTATCTCCGAAATGATAGGTGTACCTTGTTCCTTCAGTTTCTGCACCAAAGGCGCATCGTTCGGAATACCGGGACTCTTGATCACCTCATCGGCATTCAATATGGCAGCTTCCGTATGTCCGCCCTCTTCCCAGGGGATGGCATACTGATCCAGCAGTTGCTTGTACTTGTCCTTGATAGGACCTGCGTCCGACACAAAGGTATCGAACCCTTTCACCCGTGCCAGCACGGCAGCTCCTGCGCCGCTTTCGCCGGCTCCCAATATGACAATTCTATTCATATTCTGCTATGTTTTATGAAATATATTACCTGATTTTGAGTGTGATAATGCTAATGGCCGCCAGGATGATGGTCACAATCCAGAAGCGGACCGTTATCTTCGACTCATGAAACAATCTATCGGGCCGGGTAAACATGACGGTACATCCCGACTCGACGAGATTCATTCCCGTGCGGAAGTGGTCGTGTATGGGTGCTCGCTTGAACATGCGTTGCTTCACCCCTCGTCGCTTGCCTGCCTTATAGTATACCCGTTGCAAAATGACCGACAGACTTTCTATGAGGAACACACCGCACAAGATGGGTATCAACAGTTCTTTATGAATGATGATGGCGTAGACAGCAATGATTCCCCCGATGGTCAAACTGCCCGTGTCGCCCATAAACACTTGTGCCGGATAAGCATTATACCACAGAAAACCTATGAGTGCCCCAATAAAAGCACAAATGAAAATAACAAGTTCCTCCGAACCGGGAATATACATAATATTCAGATAACCTGCATATTCAATGTGACTTGACACGTAAGCCAATATACCCAGCGTCACGCCGATGATGGCCGAATTACCTGCCGCCATACCGTCCATACCGTCGTTCAGATTCGCCCCATTCGATACAGCTGTCACCACGAATATAGTTACTAATACAAAGATAATCCATCCAACTGCCTGTGCATGGTCACCCAGGAAGCCAACCAAGTCAGCATAATCTAGGTTGTTGCTTTTAACGAAAGGAATTGTAGTTTGCGTGGCTTTGATCTCCTTGGCTGCATGCACTATTTCCACTTGTCCGTTAGGTTGCTCCACTTCAATATTCTCGCGGATAACCACCTGTGGACTTAAGTAAAGTGTAAGACCAACAATAAGTCCCAATCCCACCTGACCGATTATTTTGAACTTACCATGTAATCCTTCCTTATCTTTCTTGAATATTTTAATGTAGTCGTCAGCAAATCCCAACGAGCCAAGCCAAACAGTAGTAATAAGCATCAGCACCATATAAATATTGCCCAACCGTCCCAACAACAGGCAAGGTATCAGCGTAGCGAAGATGATGATGACTCCTCCCATACTGGGCACTCCTACTTTGTTGACTCCAAAAGGATCGATAGAAGCATCACGTTGCGTTTCGGTAATTTGTTTCCGCTTCAGCAAGTTGATAAACCGATCTCCCCATATCGTCGAAATGAGCAAGGCCAGAATAATAGCCATCAATGCCCTAAACGATGTATAGGAAAACATACCCGCGCCGGGGAAATCGAACTGGTCAAGCCAGCGGAATAAGTAGTATAGCATCTCAATAAAGAATTAAAAGTAATGAAATGAAAAAATCAGGAATGAAAAATATGCTGTAATTCCTCCTTGTCATCGAAGTGGTGTTTCACTCCTTTTATCTCTTGGTAATTCTCGTGTCCCTTACCTGCCACCAACACGACATCGCCTTTTTGTGCCAACATACAGGCTGTACGGATGGCTTCGCGTCGGTCAGCTATACTCAACGTCTTCTGCAAGTCATCCTTATCGAGACCAGTCAACATGTCGTTGATGATGTCCTGCGGCTCTTCGAAGCGGGGATTGTCACTGGTAATGATAAGACGGTCACTTAGACGGGCAGCTTCCTTGGCCATAAGGGGGCGTTTCCCTTTATCACGATTGCCTCCGGCTCCTACCACAGTTATGACTTTCCCTTTCCCTTCCAGCACGCCATGTATGGCATTCAACACATTCACCAGTGCATCGGGTGTATGAGCATAGTCCACAATGGCCGTAAATCCTTGGGGCGAATGAAGGGTATCCAAACGTCCGGTTACCGGATGCAGAGTGCTGAGAGCTATCAATACATCTTCCTCTTTCTTGCCCAGCAAAACTGCCGCACCAAATACAGCCAACAGGTTGGAGGCATTAAAACGCCCAATGAATCGAACAGCTACTTCATGCTGATTAAAGTCAAGCAACATACCCTCAAAATGGGATTCCAATACACGTCCCTTAAAGTCCGCCAAACTACGCAACGAATAGGTATAGACACGCGACCGGGTATTTTGTGTCATGACTAATCCATTTTTATCATCTATATTAGTCAAGCAAAAGGCCGACTTAGGCAGGTCGTCGAAGAACTTCTTCTTAGCTTTGAGATAGTTTTCCACCGTCTTATGATAATCCAAATGATCACGTGTCAGGTTGGTGAAGATGCCTCCGGCAAAACGAAGTCCACTAATCCGCTTTTGAGCAATGGAGTGTGAACTCACTTCCATAAAAGCATACTTACATCCGGCCTCAGCCATCTGTCCCAACAGACGATTCAAAGTAATCGGATCCGGTGTGGTATGCTCAGTAGGTACGGGCTGGTCATCAATATAATTGCAAACTGTAGAAATTAATCCCACTTTATATCCGAAGTAACGGAATACATTATATAATAAGGTGGCAATGGTTGTCTTTCCATTGGTGCCTGTCACTCCCACCAATTCCATCTGTGAAGTCGGGTCACCGTAGAAAGTAGTAGCCACCTTCCCTACGGCCTCTTCACTATCCTTCACTTGGATATAAGTTACTCCGGCTTGCAAGCTCTCCGGCAGATTCTCGCAAAGAATAGCCACAGCTCCCTTTTCAATAGCAGCAGGGATGTAAGCATGCCCGTCGGCTTGTGTACCACACATGGCCATAAACAAGTCATGGGCTTTCACTAAACGCGAGTCGATGTTCACCCCTGTTATTTCGATGTCCGTACTCCCGATGATTTGCACCGGTTGTATCGGTTTCAGTAATTCATTCAGTTTCATATTTTATTTCTATCTATATTTCTTCATTTCAAATGTAAGGTAATTGTTTGTCCCTTTACCAACCTGCTTCCGGCACCAATTGATTGACTACGTACCTTACCGACACCATTCAAGCGCACTCTCAATCCTTTACTCTCCAGCAAGTAAACTGCATCTTTAGCACCCATGCCTATCACACTGGGCACTTTATCGGCCGTATTCTTCTGTTCTTGCAAGATGACGGCATCGGGCGACTGGTTGGCATGTCCCCAACTTTCCTTCCCTTTAGAATGATGGAACTCCTTCTGTACCGGTATGTCCAATTCATTCAGCACCAACAGAGTCTCATCCATATTGCCGGCTTTCACGGCCGGGATTACATTGGTGGTACTGTCTATGGCATTACTCAAATCCAGCCGCAAGTCTTTGGCATAAACTCTTTCTGCAATCTTGCTGAACACACTGCCCGCCATGCCGCCACCCGAAGGAATCCCTCGGTCTATCTGAATGGATACGATGCAACTGTACTTGGGAGCCTCGGAAGGGAAATAGCCACAGAAGCTAACCAAATGATTACGTTTTCCACTCTTATATCCGGATGCTCCTTGTGAAACTTGTGCCGTACCGGTCTTGCCCGACACATTAAATTGCTTACTTCCTGCCGGTTTAGCCAAACCATGACTGACCACACGTTGCAAGATGGTCCGTATCTGTTGCAAGGTGCTGTCCGAACAGATTTTAGGATTAATGACTTCCACCGGAAACTCTTCCACCGTCTCCCCGTCTCTTACTGCCTTCGTCACGAAACGTGGGCGAACCATCGTGCCGTTATTGGCGATGGCATTGTAGAAAGTCAATACATTGATAGGAGGCAATTGCACTTCGTAACCGATACTCATCCAAGGCAAGGTGGTCTTGGCAAAATACTTCTCTTTCGGACCTTTAATGTTGGGTGTCCCTTCACCGGGGATTTGCAGATGCAGAGGTTGGTCGATGCTCATTCGCCGTAACCCGTCCACAAACTTTTCCGGGTCGTCTTTATAGTTCTGGTCAATAAGATAAGAGACACCGATATTGGAAGACACTTCAATGATGCGTGTCACGTCAATGACTCCATATCCGCCTTTGTACCAATTATGATCGCGCATCATGCTGCCGTGCATGTTCATAATGCCCTTACCGGTGTTGACCTCCGTATGAGGGGTAATCTTCCCGTCTTCCAAAGCGACCATGATAGAGGCCGTCTTAAAAGTGGAACCTGGTTCCATCAATGCATTAATAGCCAGATTCTCCCGTTCCCTGTAGTTCCCATCCGGAGTGCGCGACATGTTGACTATCGCTTTCACATCTCCGGTCTTCACATCCATCAAGACAGCCACGCCCCATACGGCCTGCAATTCTTTCAACTTGTCCACCAGAGCCTTCTCGCAGATGTCCTGCATGTCCACATCGAGCGTCGTAATGATGTCACACCCGTCTACGGGAGGACGGTCGACTATGTTCAGATATTTATTCCGGACTTTCTGTCGGTGGGTGATACCTTCCTGACCTTTCAGTAACGAGTCGAAAGCCATTTCAATACCATTCTTAGGGCCTTGTGCCGCATCGGCATAGACATCCCCCAACGTACGGTTGGCCAACGAGCCAAAAGGTTTCTTACGCTGGTTATAGGCCAACTCATGAAAACCGCCTTTATACTTGTTCAGATTGAAAACCGGAAGACGCTTGACTTCTTTATACTGAATATACGAGATGCGCTTGGGATAAATCAGGTAATTCCGGCTTCCCTTCTTACGTCCCTTCAGCAAGTGTGCCTTGAACTGAGCCACACTGCGGTCGGGGAATATCTCATGCAAGCCTTTGCAGATTTCCGTCAGATGGTTCATCAGCATGGTGTCCTTCTCGTAACCGCCGGCTTTGAAGTCCATGTAGATGCGATATTCGGGCAAGGAACTGGCCATCAGCTTACCGTCGGCCGACAAGATGTTGCCCCGGTTAGGCTTCACAGGTACTCCTTCGCGTACAAAACGGTCTGCCACATCCTTCCAATATTGCTGCTCGGCGAACATGATGATGCCGGCTTTGACGATTACTGCAATTCCCACCAACGACATCAGCAGCACGACAAAGAAGTAACGGGTCATTATGCTTTTTCTGTTCACTCCCATAGTGTTTCCTGTTTACTTGATTAAATAAGGGGGATGAGTAGCCGTCTGCAATTCGCTCTCGCGGGTAGATATATACTCCTCGATGCGCGACTGGCGGCTCTTCTCCATCAACTCCGAGTTGCGTGTCAGGGCATCATACTTGATGTCGGTCAGCTCTTTTTTCAACCGGTCTATCTCAATCATCTGCTGCTGGCAGGCATATCGGTTGTGTATGTAGAAGATGATAAGCACCATGACCAGCACCAGCAACTTAGTCTGGCGGCGGAAGAAGTCGGTCGTCAGTATATCTCCCCCGATGATGCTCTTCCAGGAAGCATGCTTGCGGGGTTTCTCCGCTTGGGCATTCGGTCTTTCGTTATTTTCCATCGTCATTGATTGATTTTATATATCCAGTTTTTCGGCTATTCTCAGTTTGGCACTACGCGAACGCGGGTTTCGGCAGATTTCCTCCTCATCGGGCACTATCACCTTATTGTTCACCAGTTTGAAGGGCGTACGGATGCGACCGAAGAAGTCCTGCTCCACCTTCCCCTCCACATTGCCGGTCTTCATCAGGTTCTTCACCAGACGATCCTCCAGCGAATGGTAGGTGATGACCACCAGCCGCCCGCCCGGACGCAAGGCTTCCGTAGCGGCACGAAGCATCTCCTTCAGGGCATCCATCTCTTGATTGACTTCGATGCGGAGGGCCTGGAACACTTTGGCCAATTCCTTCTTCTCCCGTTCGCGGCCGAAGAGGGGCTTGACGATGGCCAGGAAGTCGCCTATCGTGGCAATCGCTTGTCCCCGGCGAGCCTTCGCCAAGGCCGCAGCCAGCCGACGGCTGTTCTTCAGTTCGCCATAGAGGTAGAAGATGTCGGCCAGGCGTTCTTCGGTATAGGTATTGACCACATCGGCTGCCGTGAGGCCGGCCCGCTTGTTCATGCGCATGTCCAGCTGCCCGTCGAAGCGGAACGAGAAGCCCCGCTCGCTGTCGTCGAAGTGATGGGACGACACGCCCAAGTCGGCCAAGATGGCATCCACCGGTCCGGCCCCGTAGTAACGCAGGAAGTTATGCAAATAGCGGAAATTGCTCCGCACGAAGGTGAAACGCGCATCGTCCACGATGTTCTGCTCGGCGTCTTCGTCCTGGTCGAAACCCAGCAGACGCCCGTTGTCGCCCAGGCGAGCCAGTATCTCGCGCGAGTGTCCGCCCCCGCCGAAAGTGAGGTCGACATAAGTCCCGTCCGGACGGATATTCATCCCATCCACACTGGCTTGCAGCAGGACGGGCACGTGGTAAGTGGTCTGTTCTGTACTCATGTGTCCTTTGATTAGCTAATCGAGCGTAAAAGTACACATTTCCTTATAAATACCAACATGTTTCGACAGAAAAACCACCAACAAGTTATGAACAGGCTTAAGCCCTTTGTTTGCAGTGCTTTTCATGGACTTGTGAAAACAATACTTTAAACGCCCTGCCTGGGTGACGCCCTCATCTCCCTATCTTGGCGGGAACAAAGCCGAGGGAAGGCCTGATGAAAAAACCTTTTTGGTCATACGAAAAAGCCTTTTTGGTAAGACGAATAAGGCTTTTAGGTCGTACGAAAAAGGCTTCTTCGTTTCACCTTCTCCCTGCTTTGTTGGGCAGAAGATACGGGTTCGTCCGTCACATCGTGCCCTGTCGTGCCGATGCAGATACGAAAAGAGGCGGATACCCGGTCCAGGTGTCCGCCTCAAGGAATCTATGCTTTGTCAATCGTGTTTCTTATTCTCCGCCTCCGGTGTTCCCGCCTCCGCCGGACTTCACGTCATCGTTGCTGATGGTGCGTGCCGCCTTCTTTACCGTAGCCTTCAGTTCGCCGAACCGATAGCTGACACTGAGGCCGAAGCGCATCTGCGGATACCGGTTCCACGTATCGCTGATGAAGCCCGTGCCTTCGATGTGTGACGTATAGCGGCGGTATTTCTTGAAGAAGTTGCTGGCGAAGGCCGATAGGGAAAGGCGCTTCTCCAGGAACGATTTGTTGAGATTGATGCCATATCCCAGGAAGCTGCTGCCCTTTCCCTGCAACATAATCCAAGGCGTCTGCCCGAAGACGTTCACACTCAGGCGCCAGTCGTACTTGAACGTCTGCTGCGCACCTCCGTAGCCGAAGAAGCTCCATCCGTCATTCCGCAGGTCGCCGGCTCCTTTCAGGTTCGTGTAGCCGCCGAACAAGTTGGTGTAGATGCGGGTATTCTTTGTGGCATTCCAGTTGACATACGCGCTCAGGTTGAAGTCTTTGCTCTTGCCGATGTTCTGATAGGTGGTGTAGAGCACGTCCTTGCCCGTCCGGTTCTCTACGGAGAGGTCGGGGATGTCATCCTCGGACACCAGGCTGGTGACCGACTGGATGCTGTTGTTCGTAAACGAATAACGGGCCGAGAGGTTGATGTTGAACTTCGGCGTGAAGTTGCTGTAGCTCAGCGAGAAGGCATGGCTATGTTCGCTTTCCAACTCTGGATTACCTTGGCTGAGGTTGGCCGGGTCGCTGTCGTCTAGGTAAGGATTCAGGTACCAGATGCCCGGACGGTAGATGCGCATGTTGTATCCCAGTCGCAGGTTGGACAGGTCGCTCAGCTTCCATCCTATCGAAGCCGATGGTACCACGTCGTCATAGTTCTTGCGGAAATCGTCTCCCCGACCCAAGAGATATTTCACATCCTCGATGGTATGCTCGTAGCGCACGCCCAACCGGCCGGACAACTTCTTCCACGACAGCCCATAGCCCAGATAAGCGGCGATGATGTCGTTCTGATGGCGATAGTGTGTGCTGTGGTCCTCATCGAACGTATAGTCCGAGCCTTCGGCCGAACTACGCAGATAGCGGTCATTGTCCGACGAGTTCTTGCGCAGGATATACTTGACTCCCGCCTCCAAGGTATGTATTTGGGCAATGGGCGTGGTATAGTCGGCCTGGAAGGTATGTTCGGTGGTGTTTTGCTCTCCATTGCTCTGCTGGTCCTCCAGCCGACGCAGGTAGTCTGCCCAATCGGCACTGTATCCGTCGGCGATGTCATATTCCGTATCCGAATCCGAAGTCTGCGGGCGGGTATTGATTTTGTAGGAGAAGGTCAGCATACGCCCCTTCACCGTAGGCGACAGACGCTGATAGTCGATGCTTCCGTCAATGGAATACCACGACGAATGGCTCCGGCTATTCGTAGCATACTGATACAGGGTGCTTCCATCTTGTGGCGAAGTACCCAAATAGTTGCTTCCACCCCGGCTATCATTGCCTCCGCCCCACAAGCCGAACGAAGCGGTCACCAGATTCAGTGTATCTATCTCATAACTGGCTTCCAGGCTACCCGACTGGAAATTGCCATCCCCCTTACTGCTTCCGTCGTAATCCAGATTGGCCGTAGCCGAAGAGGCATCCGTAGCCCGCTGGCTGCCTCCCGAATAACTGCGGGGACTATCATTATAATTATAATTGTAGCGAGCACTTACGGTCAGCTTGCCTTGCTGAATCGTACCGAACACGCCACCACCTGCACCCCGGTTGCTCACATTGCCGCTTACGGTCACGGTATAGCCCTCGAATCCGTCCCCTTCGGTCACAATGTTCAGGATACCGCCTACGCCTTCCGCATCATACTTCGGCCCCGGATTGGTGATGACTTCAATATGCTTGATGGTATTGGCCGGCATACTCTTCAATACCTCTGTCGGATTGTTACTCATCATGTTATTGGGTTTGCCGTTCACATACACCTTAAACGAGCTGCTCCCATTGACCTTGATATTGTCCTCCCCATCCACAGTCACTAACGGCACTTTACGCAACATCTCCAACACCGAGTTTGTCTCTGAGTCCGGGTCGTCCTGCACGCTGTACTCTATCTTATCGATGTCGGCCTTTACCAGAGGTTTTTGGGCCACGACTTCCACTTGCCCCAGCTCATTGGCAGCATCGGTCATGTACAAGGTACCGAAGTCCACCAACTTGTCACCGGCCTTCACGGTAAAGTCCTTCACGATAGTGGTTCGTCCCACAGAGGTGATGGTCAACGTAAAGTCACCTGTCCCGGTTATGGTCTCCTTAAATTTTCCTTGCAAGTCAGACACCATCATCTTCACCGGTTTGTCCGGCGTCTTCTTACGTGCCACCCGGATAGTGGCATACGGTTCTCCCTCTTGTGTCAACGAGTCGAGCAGGACTCCTCTCAGTTGGAAAGTTGTTGAATTTTGTGCTGCTGCCAGCCCGGACAGACATAGCATTATCCACAGCAGCACTGTAGTTTTCAAGTTCATGCGTTTTTTAAGTTTAAAAAGTTGTCTATTCTTGTTCACATCCTTATCAGACGTCAGCCCTATGTCAAAATCACACACGACGGTGCAAAAATAAACGCTTTACTTACAGTTACGAACCATTCGGAGTTAAAAAAGGTTAGATTATAACAGATAGAAAAGAATAAGCAGCAATACGTTCGCAGCAAGGACAATGCCAAACCCACGCCACATCCAGGGACGCAAGGCACTCTTTCTCCCGGCAAAGAAAAGACCGTAACACAAATTGACAGCAATATTACTGAGGATAGCCTGCAAGCTGCATGCCGTGATGACCATAGTGGCCACCCCGCCCGTGCCTTGCAGCAAGTTGAGGATGAAAGGCGTAATATCACTGAGCCCGGAAACGAACGACAACACGGTGAGTCCGCTTGTCCCCGTATAAACAATTGTATAATGAGTAAGGAAAGTAAACACCACAAAAAGCACGGCAAATATCAAGGCCACTTTAAACTCCAACGGGTTGCTGCTTTCTTCTTCCTCCATCACCTTTTCCACCGAGACAGGGCGACGCGAATGTATGTACCACCCCATACCGGCCGTCACCAACGACATGGTCAACAGGTACGGATAGATAACTCCAAACGTCTCTTGATTAAAAATACTTATCAGGATCAGAAAACGGAGAAACATCATGCTGACCGCCATCAACATGGCGGACACGTATTCAGGAGCTTCATCGGCAGTGGCTGTGCGGCTCTTACGCGCCAGGACGGTAATCGTAGCTGTGCTGCTATATAGTCCGCCAATGATACCGGACACCAAGATACCCGACTGGCGAAACACATAGCGACGAAGCAAATAGGACAAATAGGAAATGCCGGACACAACTACGGTCGTCAGCCAAATGGTATAAGGAGCCAATTCGATGCCGGGTATCAAATTCTCCTTGGGTAACATGGGCAAGATGATACAGCTGATAGCCAAAAACTTGGCCAAGGTAATCATCTCATCATTCTTCATGCGTTGGGCCAATTCTGTGAACGTATGCTTCAACTCGGTGAAGAGCAACACCGTTACGACTACCATCACGTAGAACCACGAAGGCTGAGTAGCCACAATGGGTGCCAAGCAGTAGGTGATGAGCGCAATCACAATGGTTGTCACACCAAACACATGATACTTCATCTGCTTCACATAATAATTGAGCGCCAATAACACACCCAATATTGCCCCGCCCCCCATGAACAGGCGAAAGTCCGTGGGGTCGAGGATATAAAGCAGATAGCCTAAAATGCCGATGAACGTAAACGTCCGGTCAGTGCCGAACAAAGTCGTCTCTCCCTCGCGCTTCAGGCTGATTCGGCGTTGCGAAAGCCCGATGAGCAAGGAAAATACCGTCACCAGCACAAAGGTGACTAGCTCCTCTGGCAGATATTGATGCAAGGTTTCCATTCTCCACCTACTACCACTTCGTATAGGGATGCTTCATCAGTTGCGAATTATAATAACGGACATCGCCCGTCACTTCCTGCCCGATAAAGTCGGGCTTCTCGTAAGCTTCCTCTTCCGAGCCCAACTCCACTTCGGCTAACGTCAGGCCGGCATTATCTCCGTAAAACTCGTCCACTTCGAACACATGCTGCCCGCTTCGTACCAAGTATCGGGTTTTATCGATAATTCCCGGCTCACAAAGCTTCATCAATTCTTCCGCCTCGCTCAAAGGGATTTCCTTCTCCCATTCATACCGGCTCATGCCCTTGGCATCCGAAGCCCCCTTGATGGTCAAGTATCCTTTATCGTCGCGAATGCGCACCCGTACCGTACGTCCACGGGCACTACAGATATATCCCTGTACAATACGGCTTCGGGCGTAGGCCTTCGATTGATATTCGCCTGTTACCAGAAACTTACGCTCGATTTCCTGTGCCATCTCATCCCATGTAAGCAAAGAGGACAATCATTAGGACGGCCAGAATGACAGCCACTACGCCTATGCCCATCATCACCTTCTTACCCTGTTGCTCTTCCCGTTGCGTATGCATTGGTTTTCTATTATTCTTTCCCATAATATGTCTTTTTTAAAGTTTAACAACTAACAAAGTAAGGAAGAAATTGAGATGTATGCAAGAAAAAAACGTATTTTCTTCGCAGAAATAAAGAAGAAGCCTTGTTTCTCCTGCAAACCTTGTACGTGCTTCCTCCAAAGAAAGCCTCTTTCTTCTCCAAGAGATGAAGGTGCCTCTTCCTAAGAGTGACCTTTCCACCTTCTGCAAACATGACTTATTAATAAGGTGTAAATTCACTGATCAAGGATACCTAAAAGGTTTATCCAATTATTAAATTGCTACATGCACTTTGCAGATAATGTTACCGATGTATAAAAGACATTTTCATTAAAGAAAAATTTCTCTAATTGAGAATTTGTTTCAGAAGAAAAACACTACTTTTGCAGGCGGAAAACAAGGGCCATGTGGGAAAGCTCCTTCAAACTACGGTTTTCCCTTTGGCTCCGATAAGGTAAAAAGAGTGTTTATAAACCAAATACCAATTTAAAAATCTTAAAGAAATGGCAAATTTAGATTTAAGCAAGTACGGTATCGTAGACGTGAAGGAAATCCTCCACAACCCGTCTTACGAAGTATTGTTCGAAGAGGAGACCAAAGAAGGTCTTGAAGGCTACGAAAAAGGTCAGGTAACTGAACTGGGTGCTGTAAACGTAATGACTGGTATCTACACCGGACGTTCTCCTAAAGATAAATTCTTCGTGTACAACGAAGCCAGCAAAGACACCGTATGGTGGACTTCTGATGAATATAAGAACGACAACAAGCCTTGCTCGGAAGAAGCTTGGGCCGACCTGAAAGCTAAAGCCGTTAAGCAATTGAGCGGCAAGCGTCTGTTCGTTATGGATACATTCTGTGGTGCCAACCCCGCTACTCGCCTGAAAGTACGTTTCATCATGGAAGTAGCATGGCAGGCACACTTCGTAAAGAACATGTTCATCCGTCCGACGGAAGAAGAGTTGGCTAACTATGGCGAACCCGATTTCGTGTCGTTCAACGCAGCTAAAGCTAAGGTAGACAACTACAAGGAACTGGGCCTGAACTCTGAAACAGCTACCGTATTCAACCTGAAGACCAACGAACAGGTTATCCTGAATACTTGGTATGGTGGTGAAATGAAGAAGGGTATCTTCTCTATCATGAACTACCTGAACCCGTTGCGTGGCATCGCTTCTATGCACTGTTCTGCCAACACGAACATGGAAGGTACTGACACTGCTATCTTCTTCGGTCTGTCTGGTACAGGTAAGACAACTTTGTCTACCGACCCGAAACGTCTGCTCATCGGTGATGACGAACACGGCTGGGACGACGAAGGCGTATTCAACTACGAAGGCGGTTGCTATGCCAAGGTTATCAACCTCGACAAGGAGAGCGAACCCGATATCTACAACGCTATCAAGCGCGACGCTTTGCTGGAGAACGTTACTGTAGATGCAGCCGGCAAGATTGACTTCGCCGATAAGAGCGTGACGGAGAATACTCGCGTATCTTATCCTATCTATCACATCAATAACATTGTGAAGCCGGTATCTAAAGGTCCTCACGCACATCAGGTAATCTTCCTGTCTGCTGATGCCTTCGGTGTATTGCCTCCGGTATCTATTCTCGATGCAGAGCAAGCTAAGTACTACTTCCTGTCTGGTTTCACGGCTAAGTTGGCTGGTACAGAACGTGGTATCACTGAACCGACTCCAACATTCTCTGCTTGCTTCGGTGCTGCCTTCTTGAGCTTGCACCCGACGAAGTATGCTGAAGAATTGGTTAAGAAGATGGAAAAGGTAGGTGCTAAGGCTTACTTGGTGAACACCGGTTGGAACGGTACAGGCAAGCGTATCTCTATCCGCGACACTCGTGGTATCATCGATGCTATCCTCGATGGTTCTATCGACAAGGCTCCGACGAAGACTATCCCGTACTTCAACTTCGTAGTTCCTACAGAGTTACCGGGTGTAGATCCGAAGATCCTCGATCCTCGCGACACTTATGCTGACGCTGCTCAGTGGGAAGAAAAAGCTAAGGATTTGGCTGGCCGCTTCATCAAGAACTTCAGCAAGTTTGAAGGCAACGAAGCTGGTAAGGCACTGGTTGCTGCTGGTCCGAAGCTCTAAAGCTTACCTATATTATATAGTAAAGGCTGTCCGTCCATGCGGGCAGCTTTTTTTATGGCTAAAAACATAGTATCTTTTGCCTGAAAACAAAGTATGTTTCACTCCAAAACATGCTTTGTTTTCGGGTATTACATTTAATGCTCCGATTTATATACCATTTTGTCCTTTTGAGTTAATGGGTAAAAAGCTGATTGGGTGTACCTTTGCGGCAGACAAAAATATCATTGGAGCGATTGGTGAAAATAAGAAACGAAGACATCATACCTATTAATACGGTAGAAGAATATGCCGCCCTATTTGGCTGTCCGCCGATATGTCATCCGCTGTTGAGCGTCTGCCGCCTGTCTGATGTAAAAGACTACCTTCCTATTGGCAAACCGATACGGTTGAACCTCTATACCATCACGATAAAGGACAAGACCACCTGCAATGCCAACTACGGATGGCGCAGCTATGACTTTACACGCGGCTGCATGAATTTCTTTGCGCCGGGACAAGTGCACAGTTGGGAAGAGAAAACCGTAAATACCGACAGGTGGGGATGGATGCTGGCTTTCCATCCCGACTTCATACGCAGATATCCGTTAGGCGCAAAAATCGGCAGGCTGAAATTCTTTTCCTACGATGTGAGGGAAGCCCTGCACATATCCGACA